>JBBRIK010001070.1:0-2947 GCA_038221045.1 Gemmatales bacterium | reverse complement strand
ATGCGCCGAACATGCACGGCGTCGACTGGCCCGGGCTGCGCACGCGCTACGAGCCGCTGGTGGCCCATGTAAATCACCGGGCGGGCCTGACCTACGTGATCGGCGAGATGATCGCCGAGTTGAACGTCGGCCACGCCTACGTGGGCGGCGGCGACATGCCCCAGGCGCCGCGCATCGCCATGGGCCTGCTAGGCGCCGAGCTCCGACGCGATCCGCAGACCGGCTATTACCAGATCGTCAAGGTCCTGCCGGGCGCCAACTGGGACAAGAGCCTGCGTTCGCCATTGACGGAAGCCGGCGTGGCCGTCAAGCAGGGAGACTACCTGATTGCCATCAACGGCCAGCCGACCAATGAGCTGGTCAACCCCTACGAGGCCCTGGTGAACACGGGCGGGAAGACGATCACCCTCAAGATCAACGCGAAGCCGGCGGAGGAGGGATCGCGCGAGGTGGTCGTGACGCCGATCACGGAGGAGGCGAATCTCTATTACTACAACTGGGTGCAGGACAACATCAAGAAGGTGAGCGAGGCGACCGACGGCAAGGTCGGCTATCTGCATGTGCCGGACATGCTGACCAACGGTCTGAACGAGTTCGTCAAGTACTACTATCCGCAGACCTCGAAGAAGGCACTCATCATCGACATGCGCGGCAACGGCGGCGGCAACGTGTCGCCGATGCTGATCGAGCGCTTGCGGCGCGAGATGGTGCAGGTGCGCATCGCTCGCAACACGACGCCGCAGTTCGACCCGGCGGGGGCGCTGTATGGGCCGAAGGTCTGTCTGATGAACGAATTCTCGGCGTCGGATGGCGATTTGTTCCCGTTCCAGTTCAAGGCGTACAAGCTCGGCAAGTTGGTCGGCAAACGCAGTTGGGGAGGCGTCGTCGGCATTCGCGGCACGCTGCCGCTACTGGACGGGGGGACTCTGAATCGGCCGGAGTTCTCGCGGTTTGACATCGAGGGCAAGGAATGGCTGATCGAGGGTCATGGCGTCGATCCCGATATCGTCGTCGATAACGATCCGGCGAAGGAATATGCCGGCATCGACGAGCAGTTGAAGAAGGGAATCGAGGTGGCCCTGGAGGAGTTGAAGACGAAGGAGAAGACGCTGCCGAAGGTGCCGCCCTATCCGAAGCGGTAAGAGCGCTCCTTGCTCCTTGCGGCTTTGCAAAAGAGCGCTACGCCGCAAGCGGCAAGAGAGGGACCAGATAATGGAGGTTGCATCCTTTCACGCCGTCAGCATTCGACTTGCCAGCCCGCAGGACATCCGCGGTTGGTCCAGCGGCGAGGTCACGCACGCCGGCTTCCTCAAGGACTCGCTCAGCGAACCGAACCGCGATGGTCTGTTCAGCGAACGCATCTTCGGGCCGCTCTTCGACTGGTGCTGCGGCTGCCGGCTGCGCGAACGGCCGCAATACTGGGGGCCGGAAGCGAAGGGGAAGACCTGTCCCACCTGCGGCGTCTGCATCGATCAGAGCTTCGTCCGCCGTCGGCGCATGGGCCACATCGAACTGGCCGTTCCGGTCGCGCATCCGTGGTTCCTTCGTGGCTCTCTCGGGCAAATCCCCCTGCTGCTCGACCAGAAACAGATCGTTGCCGTGGCCAACAATCTCTTGCACGTCGTTCTCAATCCGGGCGATAGCGGGTTGAAGCCGGGCCAACTCATCGACGATCTGGAGTATCTCGAACTGCGCGGTCAGGGCAAGAAGTTCATCGCCGACACCGGCGGCCGTGCGGTACTGCGACTGCTGCAACAAGTCGATCTCGACGAGCGCGAGAAGGTGGTGCGCACCGAACTGGAACGGCTCCGCGCCGCGCGCTCGCCGACAATCCAACAATTCCGGCTCGGCCGGACGCTCAAGCTGCTCGGCTGGCTCCGCGACAGCGGCAATCGACCGGAATGGATGGTCCTCGAATGCCTGCCGGTGCTGCCGCCGGACCTGCGGCCGCTGCGCGAACTGCCCCGCACCGGCACGCGCTATTGCAGCGACCTGAACCTCTTCTACGAGAACATCCTTCGCGTCAACAACCGGCTTCGCGAACTACAGCAGCGCGGAGCGCCCACCGCCGTACTGCGCGATCAGGCGCGCCAGCTTCAGCGCTGGGTCGATGCGTTGTTCGACAATGCTCGCTGCGATCCTCCCGTGAGGGGCGCAAGTCGCCGGCCTCTCAAATCGCTGACCGATCTGCTCGAGGGCAAGGGGGGACGATTCCGGCAGAACTTGCTCGGCAAGCGCGTCGATTATTCGGGACGCGCCGTCATCGTCGTCGAGCCGAAGTTGAGACTGCAACAATGCGGTCTGCCACGGATCATCGCCGAGGAGTTGTTCCGCCCTCACCTGATCGGCCGGTTCGCCCGTCATCTGCAAGGCGCGCTGCCGATCGACTGGCCCGCCGCCCTTCGCAGCGCTCGCTTCGCGTTCGACGGCTACAACGCCGAAGTACGACGGACCCTACGGGCAGCGATGCCGGAGGAGTTCCACGAGTCCATCGACGGCCTGCTGGCGGACAGCGACGAGCAACTCGAACGCTGGTTGCGCGAGGCGTTGCGCGATCATCTGGTGTTGCTGAATCGCGCTCCGTCACTGCATCGTATGAACATTCAGGCGTTCGAGCCGGTGCTGCACGCAGGCAAGACGATCCTGCTGCATCCGCTGTCGTGCGAGGGTTTCGGCGCCGACTTCGACGGCGACACAATGGCGGTCCATCTGCCGCTGTCCGACGCCGCCCAGGACGAGGCCGCCCGTCTGATGCGGCCGGTGCAGAACCTTCTCAGTCCCGCCAATGGCCGACCGCTCGTCCCCGGCAATGAGATTGTTCTCGGCTGCTATTACCTTACCGCTTCGTTGTCGAAGACAAGGAGAGAGGGAGACAAGGAGACAAGGAGATTCAGCGGCGCGGGCGAAGTCAGGATGGCATACGATCACGGCAAGGTCGGTCTCCAGG
>JBBRIK010001069.1:0-2949 GCA_038221045.1 Gemmatales bacterium | reverse complement strand
CTCACAACCCCTTCACCCCCCCCCCCCCCGTTGCCCGCGCCAATACGCGGGGGGGGGGGGGGTGTTTTTCTTCCCCCGGCGTTCCCACAACCCCTTTTTAAAAAAAACCCCCCCCGCCTCGCCGGGTTGACGCCTAAAATCACGGACTTCGGACTGGCGAAGAAGCTCGACGACGTCTCGGGCCAGACCGTCTCCGGCTCCATCATGGGGACGCCGTCCTACATGGCTCCGGAACAGGCTGCGGGGAAAGTCCACGAAGTGGGGCCGCCGGCTGACGTCTATGCGCTGGGGACCATTCTCTACGAGTGTCTGACCGGCCGGCCGCCTTTCAAGGGCGTCACGATTCTCGACACACTGGCGCAAGTGCGGTCTCAGGAGCCGGTGCCGCCGACTTCGCTGCAGCCGGCCGTCCCGCGCGACCTCGAGACGATCTGCCTCAAGTGCCTTCAAAAGGAGCCGATCCGGCGTTATGGCTCGGCCCTCGACCTGGCCAACGATCTCACTCGTTTTTCACGCGGCGAACCGATCCTGGCCCGGCCGGTAGGACGCTTTGAACGAGGCTGGCGCTGGTGTGGTCGCAATCGCAGGTTGGCGGCCGCGCTGGCCGCGGTCGTGGTGCTGCTGATCGGCGTGACGGCCGTCAGCGTGACGGCGGCGGTGCGCATCAACGCGGCTCGCGAGGCGTCGGAGCGCGACGCGGAGCGGGCCCGACGCGGCCTGAAGCTGGCAAGCGGCGCGCTTGACGCTGCCGTCAACAAAATCACCGAGAACCAGCGCCTCCGCGACCGGGGCTTCTTCGAGATGCGTAAGGAGTTGCTCGGCTCGGTCCTGCCCTTCTACGAGGAGTTGGCCGAGTTGGAGAGCGACGACCCGGACCTGGAGGCCGAGCGCGCCCGCGCCTACGGCAAACTGGGAACCATTCGTTGGTGGATGGGTGCCAATGACCAGGCCGTCATCGCCTTCCGCAAGATGGAGGCGATCTTCGACGTCCTCATCGCCCGGCATCCGAACGTGCAGGCGTATCAGTATTACACCGGCACGAAAGTTCATCCTCAGCGGTCGCCAACGCAGCGTTTGATCCAGCTTCATTTGGAACTTGGAATGTGAGGAACTTTCGTGCCGGCGTAATATGACGCCGCGACGACTCACAGCGCTCTCTCCACCCTGTTCGGCGAGACGGGCCTGAAGCCCGAGGCTCGGGCCGCCCTGGCGCGTGCGGAGGAACTGGCCGAGCGCCTGCTGGCCGCATCGCCGGACAAGTCCGATTACCATGTGCTTCGCCTGACTATCTGTGTGAACCAGGCCAAGACACTGCTCCGTCAGGAACACTACGAGCAAGCACTGGAGAGGCTCCGTCAGGCCGAGCGATTGCAAGTCTCGGCACACGAGCGCTTCCCGGGCCATGTGGATTTCCAGGTGGAACTGTCCGACATTCACACGGCACGCGGCTTCTGTTTGATGCAGATGAAAAACAAGGCCGAGGCGGGTCAATCCTACCGTGCGGCCCTGGCAGTGATCCGGCCGATCGCGGAGGCGGCCTCGGCTTCTCAGTATCAACGCCATCAACTCGGGATCGCCCTGATCAATTTCGGCGCGCAACTGGAAGCACCTCAGAAGTCGCGGGACGCCTACCAGGAAGCCCGCGACATTTTTCAGCGACTCGCGGTCGAGTCGCCTGACGTGCCGGCCTATCGCCAGTGGTTGAGCGGGGCGTGTCACAACCTCGCCAGTACCCACGACGCCCTGGGTGATCCGGCAAAGGCGACGGCGTTGCGCCGGGAATCGCTCCAGCTCTTCGAGAAGCAGGCCGCGGAGTTCCCGAAGATCTCAGGCTTCACGGCGACCCTGGGCATGAGCTACTGTAACCTGGGAGCGGCGGAGCTGAAGTATCGCAAGGTCGAGACCGCCCTCGAATGGTTCACCAAAGCGCTGGCGATCCTGGAGCCGCTGCACCGGCACGATCTGTCGGAGGCCGGGATCAAGCAGCAGTTGGCCGACGCCCACGGCGGGATCGGCTCGTGCCTCGGGCAGATGGGTCGCTATGCCGAGGCCCTCGCCGCCATCGACCGGGCCGTGGCGCTCGAGAACGGCAAGCGCGGGCTGGCATTGTACTTCGCGCGCCAGGGGGCGCTCTTCCAGCTCCGCCAGGAAAGCCTCCCTGCCCTGAAGTTGGCTCGCAAGGGCGAGGACGTGAAAGCCGTCGCGGCCATCGAGGCCCTGATACATGGCCGCGACGCTCATCCCGAGATGGATTACAACGCCGCCGGCGTCTACGCCATTTGTGCCGACAAAGTGATGGCCAGGAATTCGTTGCTCGCCCAGACTTACGCGGAGCGAGCCGTGGCGCTGCTCGTGAAAGCCCAGGCAGCCGGCCTGTTCAAGGATGCGGGAATGCTCAAGCAGTTTTGGACGGACAAGGACTTTGAGCCGCTGCGCCGGCGGCAGGATTTCAAGCGCCTGGAGGCTGGATTAACGAGTAGCGGCCGGTGAGAATCGCTCCAACCGCCGACGCGAAAAAGGACGCAGGAACCGATGTCTCTTCGGAAGGGCGGAAAAGAAGCCACTGGAAGTATTGCGTAGAGAACAAGCGGATAACAGAGAGAGCCGATGTGCGGAACAGCAACTCCGCGGCTAAAGTCCGGTGCGTAGGGGAAGAAGTACAGCGCGAAGAGAGACGGAGTTCAACGGTGTCTGACACCTTTGCGATCCAGTGTGCACCCTGACGAATGCGCTGACAGTAGAGGTCTGGGATGTAGGGCAGCAAAAGCCACGAGTGGTTGTCCCCTACCAGTGCAATACGGCTGTAATTAGTGTCCGTCAGGAAATGCACAATCGCTGGGAATTTCCCGGTTTTCCGAGCGAATTCTGCAACGAAGATTGTAGGCCCAACGTCTATCAAGGTAGAGAATTAGGGGCTTTCCACGGGAAATCGTGTCAATCTTCGCTGAG
>JBBRIK010001068.1:0-2954 GCA_038221045.1 Gemmatales bacterium | reverse complement strand
CGGCGCAAATCCCGGCGGAGGACCATAAGCGCATGGCCGCCGCTCTTGCCGAACAGGACCGCGATGCGAAAGAATTGATGCGCCGCGACATGGGATTGATGTAATGCGTGCCATCTTGCTCGATACGAACCATCTCGGACTGGCTGTGGATCGAGCCTCGCTCGTGGGGCAACGAGTAGTTGAGGCTCGCCAAGGAGATGAAGACGATGTCCGTTTCCAACTGGACCGACGCTGATACCGCCCGAGCCTTGCAAGTCTGGGCCGAGTACCAGCAGCATCATAACGTGTCCGATCACCTCGGACAGACGGCAGGCATCGACCCGGTCAGCGGCCGTATTTGGTTCGGCGAATCCGCGACTGATATCCGCAGGCAGATGGACGCGGAAGGCCTCGACACGCCCCTCATGTGCCTGCGCGTCGGCTCCGACTACTACGTTCGCAAGGGGGGCCGCCGATGATTGCCGGGACCGTCACCAACGAGGATGTGCCGATCATCCAACTTGCCGTCGCGGGACAGACATGGTCGGCCGTCATCGACACGGGCTTCAATGGCGATCTGGAGCTGCCGGCTAGCCTGCGGCCGTTGCTTAACGCCCGATACCTTTACCGAACACGTTCGTTGCTGGGAGCCGGGCAGATTATCGACGAGGACACCTATGGCGTTGACTTCCCGTTCGACGGGCAGACTCTTATCGCGGAGGCCACCTTTGTTTCGGGAAGTGAAATCCTCATTGGGACGCATCTGCTGCGGCCATACCGCTTGGAGATCAACTTCCCTGCGCGGACGGTTTTGCTCGAGCGCGTGCCCTGACGGTTCCCCTCCGCCTGGGCGTAAGCGGCTGTTCGCCGTGCGGACTGGCCGACCGCTGGCCTTGTCGCTGGAACAGCTGCACCGCGCTGTAGGGCGGGGCTCCAATGCTTGGTCCCTCTGGATCTGATCCTGGGCCGGTTTCGCCACGAATACGCCGGCGCGATGAACTTCTACCTGAACTATCTCAAGGCCGAGGAGATGGAAGCGGGCGAAAACCCGCCGATCGGCATCCTGTTGTGCTCGGAAAAGAACGAAACGCACGTGGAATACGCCCTGGGCGGGATGAGCAATCGGACCTTCGTGTCCCGCTAGCACAAACGGTTTTTCGTCCTCTTTTTGTAAACGATGCGATGGCACGCTTTCGCCGGATCAGCCTCTGCACCAGCCCGGAATGCTGACGACATGGGGTACAGCGTAGCGTCTCATTGTTCAAGCAAAACCCCTGAAAAACCGTTTGGTGCTAGCTGCCAAACGTGCCCACGAAAGAAGAACTGGAGACATTCTTACGGCAGACGCGGCACCGGCTGGAGGCGTAAGCAAGAGAAAGGTGTCGGTAACCGAACGCGCAAGGACAGAACCTCCAACGATGGATAACCTCAGTCCTCAAGTAGCACCGCGACGGTCGAGGACGGCGGCCTTTGCTCTGGGGCAACTCGATGTTCCTTCGCTCCTCTCCTCTCAAGAGTTCGCGGCTCCCTCTTTGAGCGCACCGCGATCACTTTTCCACTCCCACCGGGGGTGTGGCGGCGAGGCAATTAACGAATCATGCTCCATGTTAATGGCTGAGCGTTGCGCCGTGCAGAACGAATTACTACACGCCTCCATATTCCTCGACGACACCCGACGAACTGGGTTGCCCCGATGGGCGTTAACGCGACCTCCTGCCGCCGGTTGCTATCACAGGGGCGAGCAGCCCGCCTTGACGCCGACTCGCGAATCCATCTACGATGACGGCATTGCACGCCGACCATTACCCAGAGGCCAACCATGACCCCCAAGGTCGATACCGCCATTCTGCAAGCCGAGGCCGCCCAACTGCGCAAGTCGCGCCACAAGACCCGCGAGGTCAAGGTCGGCGATAAGATCGTCGGCGGCGACAACCCTATCTGGGTGCAGTCGATGACCACCCCCGACACCCACGACGTCGAGGCGGTCGTCAAGCAGATTCACGCCCTCGAAGAAGCCGGCTGCGAGATCGTCCGCGTCACCGTGCCCAAGGCCGAGGACGCCCACGCCCTGACGCAGGTCAAGGAACGCATCCACATTCCGCTCATCTGCGATATCCATTTCGACTACAAGATGGCCCTGGTGGCCATGGACCATCCCATCGACAAGATTCGCATCAATCCCGGCAACATCGGCGGCTACGACCGCTATCGCCAGGTCATCCGCAAGGCGAAGCAGAAGGGGCTGCCGATGCGCGTCGGCGTCAACGCCGGCAGCCTCGAACGCGAGCTGGTCGAGAAGCACGGCTACCCCTGCCCGGCCGCCATGGTCGAGTCGGCCCTGCGCTACATCGAGATCGCCGAGAGCGAAGGCTATCACGACATCATCGTCTCGCTCAAGTCGAGCGACGTCCTCACCGCCGCCGAGGCGTATCGGCTCTACGCGAAGTTCTGCGACTACCCGACCCACATCGGCATCACCGAGGCCGGCAAGGCCCCCTACGCCGTGACGAAGTCGGCCTGCGGGTTGTCGCCCATCCTGCTCGAAGGCATCGGCGACACGATCCGCATCAGCCTGCTGGGCGATCCCGTCCCCGAAGTGGCGGCGGCGTTCGACATCCTGCAGGCGACGCAGCGGCGCGTGCGCAAGCCGGAGTTGATCGCCTGTCCGACGTGCGGCCGGCTCGACATCGATCTGGAGGGGATCATCGCGCAGATGGAGAAGCGGCTCGAAGGGCGCACCACGCCGGTGAAGGTGTCGATCCTCGGCTGCATCGTCAACGGCCCCGGCGAGGCGCGCGAGGCGGACCTGGGCATCGCGGCCGGCAAGGGCAAGGGAGTGATCTTCAAGCGCGGGGAGATCATCCGCCACGTCCTGGAACACGAGATGGTCGATGCGCTGATGGAAGAGATCGACAAGTGGGAGAAGGAGGAGCGAGCGACGGGCACACTGCGCGGCGAGCAGGGGGGCTTCCAGA
>JBBRIK010001067.1:0-2954 GCA_038221045.1 Gemmatales bacterium | reverse complement strand
CCTTTGCTGGAAGGGGGCACCCGACGAATGGCTGCTCACGGAGGACAGCGAAACGACCGAGCAGATGAAGGCGGACGATGGGGCGACAGGGGCAGAGACGGCGAGAGTTGAGAAGGAGTAGCCATGCCTCGTCCGCCCATCAAACTTGGCCGAAAGATCAAGGACATCCTGCGACACACCCAACCCCTCCCGGACGAGGCGAAAGCCCCGATTCTTCACTACCGCCAGACCGTGGCCGAGATCTGGGGAGCGCTCGCGTATGTCGAGCGAGCTATCGATCAACGCGGGCGTTACCAGGCAGTCGCCGATCGTCACCTCGGCCGCGTTTATGGAATGGCCCTGGTGAACGTCGTTGAGACGTTTGAGCGGTTTCTGAAAGAAGTCGCTGGCGAATGCGTGGATAGTCTGGCTGATTTCGTCGTGGACGACCGCTTCAACGTGTTCAAGATTCAGGGGAGCGCCCTTGCTTCTCACTTTGGGACCGGCACGCTCGGGAAATCCCTTTGCGAGTCCGCCACCTGGCTCGACTGTGAGGAAATAAACGATCGGTTCCGCAAACTGCTCGCGGACCCTTTCCAGACCGGCGGTCAGTTCTTTTACCTATTCCCCAAGCCAAACCAAATGCCCGCCGGGCAGCAGTCCCGCTTCGATCTGATGAACCTGGTTTGGCAGATCCGCCACACCGCAGTGCATAACGTTGGGGTCATCACGCAGTCGGACGCCGTGAAACTCCGGCAGTGGGCTAAAGAGCCGGTATCGGCTCCACGGCTCCTCACCCCGACGCGTAACGACCTGAATTATTTGAAGCGATTCCTGGATGAGACCGCCACTGACTGCAATCAGCGGATTGGCGACCGACTTGCCCAACTACTGACCTCGATCCTGCCCACGGCTCCGATCCCTACAGCACCGCAGGGGATGGCTGACCGTGTTACGGCGATCTTTCGGGTGATCCTTCAAGTGGGCGGCGCGACTGGCGTAGTCCCCGTGGACTGAAGTGGAGATAGAAGGGGAAACCAGGGACGATTAGGCGGCATCCGGAATAACCGCGGCGAACGGCCGGCGTAAGCCGGCTGGTTGTCCCTCTCCCGGCTGGCATACGCCGGCCGTTCGCCCGATTGTGCCTCTACCAGCCGGCTTCCTGGGGTCGAGCAACAGGGAGAGCAGGGTCGGCTTCCACGCCTTCCACTGGCGAGTCAAGCGCGGAATGCTGGAATGGAGACGGCGTCGTGACAGCCTCGGAGCGCACCGGGGACGCAAAACGCTCACGGGGTGTGTGTGGCGCACGCGCAATGCAACGAAACGAACCTCTCCATAATAGTGGACGGAGGCGGAAAATCAGAGAGGAATATAGGGGAAAATAGCGGCTTCCTGGACCTTGTAGGTCAAAATCGCGGGGTTCAAGTACTCGATGACGGACGGCTACTGCGCAACCAAATACCTCTTGGGCAACTCCGCCCCGGCGACGAAACTCAATTTCGCGATCTTGCACGTCGCCAGAATCTGAAAATCCATCGTCGCAAACCATTGAAAAATAACGACTTACGACATCGCATACGAAAGGCGATTTCTCCCATTTCTGCCCTTTTCCGCCTGTTTTCGCCTCGTAGTGTGCAGGAAGTGTGCAAGGCGATCAGGCTGCTTTGTCTGCTGTTGGCCAATCAGGGGTTCCGAAGGGCAGCTTCGTGTGGCGGGAGGAAGTCGAGAGGGTAGGTACCACAAAGGGGGCCATTCGGTCCGTCAACCCGCAGCCGTCACCCTGGGTGCGGAACCTTTACGTACCCTGTCCAGGAGACGTGAACGATTGCCCATTAAGAGGCTGTCCTTTTCAGACAGCCTCTGCCCTTTAGGACCCGGCAAACTGAGCCGTCTCCCCGGTATCACAATGTATAATCGCCATAAGTCGTTCGCCGGAATGGATTGCCTTCCCGGACAGCCTCTAAGATAAGCAGTTGCTGGGCAGCATCGCTTTCATCCAGCGAGCAATGCCATGAGCGAACCTGCTGGTAGCCGGCCTTCACCCCTCAATGCCCCTGCGGTTTTGCTCGGCCCTCGCCACCCCCGGCAGGCGGCGGTTCGGCATGAACGGCAAGCGTGTCCGTAGCCAACGGCCCAGATACCTTGAATGCGCCGACCGTTCGTCGGCTCAAGGCAACCTCAAGTCGTCGCCCAAGGAGACGACCTTAAACATCGCCGAGAACGTCAGCGAGGGCCGGTGGAGCGGTCGGCCCGACAAAATGCTGGGCCGACCGCTCCCCGCTTGCGGGCGACGGCTACTTGCCCGCCTTCTCCTCATCGGTGCGGAACGGCGCGGCGGGCAGGCCCTCGCGGTTGTAGAGGTTCGCCCCCTCGGGGTTGCTCTGGAAGGCGTAGCGGACGGCGACAGGGGCCTTTACCATCGGGCTGGAGACCACCACCGTCTCGCCGTCGATCCTGGCCCTGGCCCAGTGCCACTTGCCGTCCGATCCGGCGATGCTGAACCGCTTGAGCGCCCCATCCTTGGCCTCCTGGGCCGGCTTCTTGCCGTCCTTACTGCCGGCCATCAGGCCCCCGCCGACGTGGTCGAACGACAGGCGCACCTTGTCACCCTCGGCCTTCATCCCCTTGTAGAGCGGGCCGCTGTGGACCAGGCCCTTCTTGCCGTAGTCCTTCGCCAGCGCCCACAAGGCCAGGCGCTCGCCCACGTCCTTCTTGTTGCGCGGGTGGAGGTCCCCCGGGTCGCCGATGTCGATGGTGACCGCCATCCCGGTGTCGGGGATCGTCAGCGCCTTCGCCTGCGCCTGGCGGATGTTCGCCCAGGCGTCCCCGCCCGCGGGGTCGTCGGACGCGCCGCCGAACTGCGGCAGTTGGACGAAGTAGACGGGGAATCCGCCCTGCCCCCACGCCTCGCGCAGCCCCCCGATGAGCGCCTTCATCTTGTAGAAATAGATGTCCCCATCACCGCCGTTGCTCTC
>JBBRIK010001066.1:0-2955 GCA_038221045.1 Gemmatales bacterium | reverse complement strand
GGGCGCGGGTGCGCTGTGTTCCCAGGCACCCGCCTCTGGGCAAGACGGTCCGGCACCCTATTCTCCCTTCCCCTCCGGAGTTTCCCCGGCAGGATCGAACAGCAACGGGAAGAACTGCCCCTCCATCGGCTTCCCGCGCGGCACGACCGGCACTCCCTGGAGCAGCGGCTCGTCGGAATCCGAGATGACGCCGTCGCGGAAGACGTTGATGACCGTCGCGCGCCGAGGCCGATCCGTGCTGTTGGCGAACGAGCCGTGAATCATCAGCGGATGATGGAACGTCGCTTCGCCCTTCTTCAATTCGATGGCGACCGGATTCTGGAAACGCCTGAATTGTTCCGGAGTCAGCGCCTCGCGAATCGCCTCCATGTCGCCGGCCAGTCCCGTGACGGGCAGCAAGTCCCATTGATGACTGCCGGGAATGTAGTGCATGCAGCCATTGTCTCTCGTCGCGTCATCCAGGCCGATCCAGCAGGTCAGATGCGCCATCGGCTTCGTGCGCGTCCAGTACGAATAGTCCTGATGCCAGGCGACGACGCCGCCATGCTGAGCCGGTTTGCAGAACAACTGATCGTGCCAGAAGCGCACCGGCCCGCCGAGCAACTGGCTCGCTGCCATTGTGAAAGCCGGCTGCCAGAGGACGTCGTGAAAGCCCGGCGTGATGCGCCACGCGCCGAGAGCATGAAACAACACCCGCGACGGGTCGGCCGATTCGTTGGTGTGGAACTCGTGGAAGAGGTCGTTCCCCGGATGGCCGGGGTCGAAGAGACCCTGCAACTCCCCGCGCAAGAGATCGACTTGTTCGTCGCTCAGGACGCGAACACCGGCGACATAGCCTTGCTCGTGGAACGACTTCACCTGTTCGCCGGTCAGGCGCAGGCGGTCCCACTCGACCCGTGACGCGGGAAGGGAGCCAAGGACGCCGAGCGGGCGATGATGCAGAGAGAGATCGTCGGTCATGAGAGCGTTCCTCCGAAAAGTCACAATCAATCATGTTAGGGATAACGAACGCGGGAGAGATCCTCTCTTGCCGCTTGCGGCTTAGCGGAGTGGTTGCAATGCCGCAAGCGGCAAGTAGGCGATTGTCCGTGTTCCCCTCAAGACGTTTTCATACAACGACGGCATTACCTGCCTGATTCACGAGGCAGCTCTCCCTCATCATCGGCGCTCCGACATGCTGCGCGCCGATTGGAGACGGCGTCCGATGACACCCCGAGAACTGTTGGCTTTGATCCGTGAGAAGGAAGTCCGGGCAGTCGATCTCCGCTTCATGGATTTCCCCGGTCTCTGGCAACACTTCACCATTCCCGCCGATCAGTTGACCGAAGGCGTCTTCGACGACGGACTCGGCTTCGATGGCTCCTCCATCCGCGGCTGGAAGGCGATCAACGAATCTGACATGCTCGTGATCCCGCAAGCCGATACGGCCTTCATCGATCCCTTCTGCAAGGAACGGACGCTGACCGTCATTTGCAACATTCACGATCCACTCGACAAGACGGAGTATGCTCGCGATCCGCGCAACATCGCCCGCAAAGCCGTCAACTACATGAAATCGACCGGCATCGCGGACACCGCGTACTTCGGTCCCGAACTGGAATTCTTCGTCTTCGACGATGTCCGCTACGATCAGAACCAGCACTCCGGCTACTACTTCCTCGACTCCAGCGAAGGCGCCTGGAACACCGGCCGCGACGAGAAGCCAAACCTCGCTTACAAGCTCCGCTACAAGGAAGGCTATTTCCCCGTGCCGCCCTCGGACGCGCACCACGACATGCGCACTGAGATGATGCTGACGATGATCGAGTGCGGCGTACCGATCGAGGCGCAGCATCATGAGGTCGCGACCGGCGGGCAGGGCGAGATCGATATGCGTTTCGACGAACTCGTCAAGATGGCCGACAAGGTGCTGAAGTACAAGTACATCGTCAAGAACGTCGCTCGCAAGTACGGCAAGACGGCGACGTTCATGCCCAAGCCGCTGTTCATGGACAACGGCACCGGCATGCACGTCCACACGTCGCTGTGGAAGAACGGCACGAACCTCTACGCCGGCTCGAAGTACGCCGGCCTGTCGGATATGGGCCTGTACGCCATCGGCGGCCTGCTCCGGCACGCCCCCGCTCTATGTGGCCTGACCAATCCGACGACGAACAGTTACAAACGTCTGGTGCCGGGCTATGAGGCGCCGGTGAACCTGGCCTACAGCCAGCGCAACCGCTCGGCGTCGATCCGCATTCCGGTCTATTCGTCCAGCCCGAAGGCGAAGCGGATCGAGTACCGGTGTCCCGACGGATCGAGCAATCCGTACCTGACCTTCGCCGCGATGCTGATGGCGATGATCGACGGCATCAAGAACAAGACGAACCCCGGCGAACCGCTGGACAAGGACATCTACGATCTGGAGCCGGAAGAGCTGTCGAAGGTGCCGAAGGCGCCCGGCTCGCTGGAGGAGGCCCTCGACAACCTGGCAAAAGATCACGATTTCCTGCTCCAGGGCGACGTCTTCACCGAGGACGTGATCGACACCTGGATCTGGTACAAGCGCGAGAAGGAAGTCGATGCAATTCGTCTGCGCCCGCATCCCTATGAGTTTTACCTGTACTACGACTGCTGATTGCCGCTTGCGGCTTAGCGGCTTTCAGCGATAGGTATTTCCCCGGAGTGTGTCATGAAGATGGTGGTGGCCATCATTCGTCCTGAGAAGCTCGAGGTGGTGCAGGCGGCGCTTAATGAGCGCGACATCTACCTCATGACCGTCACCGACGTGCGCGGCTGCGGCCGGCAGAAGGGCTACACGGAGGTCTATCGCGGCTCCGAATACCAGCCGCGACTGCTGCCCAAGATCAAGCTCGAAATCGCGGTCAATGACGCCTTCGTCGAGGCAACCGTCGAGGCTATCGTCCACGCCGCACGGATGGGCGAGACAGGCCAGATCGGCGACGGCAAGATCTT
>JBBRIK010001065.1:0-2956 GCA_038221045.1 Gemmatales bacterium | reverse complement strand
ACTGGGGCATGACGTCGAGCAGGAAGAAGACCAGGTCGTCTTGGGGCAGCGCGTCTTGAGGCGAAACAGCCATCCGGGTGGTCAGCTGAGCGTCCCAAGCGCGGTAAGTCTTGCGTTGATCCATGACCTGGCTCCGGCATTGCGCATCAAGGTGGTGGAAAATCGCGAAAGGACTATTGTCAGAGAATCAGCCCAGCCTGGACAGAGTGAGCGCTCAGGGACATACTGGGGATGGGATACTCGGACACGCTCCTAGGTCTAACGCCACCCTGATCAGCGTGCTCTCCCGTCTGCGCACTCGCGGGCGATCTCCGGCTCGCCAGCGAGGGGGACCGCGACGTCTCCGAAGCGGTCGAGGAGCCGGTTGCAGCGGGCCAGCCGGGGCCCCCGTCCCAGCTCCTACTCGGCCGCGGCGCTGGCGGGGATGCTGACGAAGCGGGCCAGGCTCCTTTCGAGACGAACCAGCGTCGCCGTCGAGTCCTTGCTGCCGGCGCGGGGGGACTTGGACCGCGACAGCAGGCAGCACGAGGACTCCTCGTGCTTGAAGCCCAGGGCGAAGGCAAACGACATGTTCTCGGCGAAGTTGCGGGCTCCGGCGGCGGCGGCCGGCTTGTGGGGCGACATCTTGTTCGCCTCGCCGTTGAACTGGTGCATGCACCAGACGCAGCAGCCGTAAGGCGCCGCGACCAACCGGCGCAACCAGTCGCCGAAGTCACCCCCTCCGCCGAAACCCAGGTAGTCCAGCTTGCCACCGCGAGCCCGGCTGTGCCTCCTGGCGCACAGGCCGACGTGGTCGATCAGCACGCCAGAGATCCTGTCGAAGCCGTGCTCCTTCTTGCCGCGGTTGAGGATGGCGGCGATCTCCTGGGGGCCGCCGGTGCCCCGGGTCGGCGCCTCGGGCGGGCAGGACATGTCGATCAGGTGGATCCGCTCATTGAGACGCTTGCGGACCTTCTCGATCCGCTCTTTTTCCGCGTCCACCTTGTCGAGGTCGAACTTCTCGATCTCCGGCCGGAACAGCTCCAGTTCGTACTCCTTCAGGTTGCTCAGGCTCGACAGCGGGTTGCGGACGGGGTGGTACGCATCGAAGGAGTCGCGATCGACCACGGCGGCGTGGCTGATGAGGCGGTTGCGCATCTCGTTCCCGCCCTCTGAGTAGTGGAAGAGGAACCAGTGGCCCGGCTGGTAGACCTCGTTGCGCCTGGAGCGCAACATCGCCGCATATTCCTCCTCGGCCAAGGCGCCCTGGTAGAGCAGTTGTGTTGCCAGAGTGGTCTTGCCGGAGCCGGAGGCACCGTCGATCCTGTAGACCTCACCGGGGACCCAGCCGCCGTCCATGAGTGTGTCCAGCGGGCTGAAGCCGGTCGGGATGGCGCCGCGGCGCCGTGGCTGCCGACCGTCGCGGGCCGTCTCGACGAGCAGGTCGTCGTCGCGGGTCAACGCAGCGGCGTACAGTCGCAGCGCTTCCGCCGTCATCAGCGCGAGCGGGGTAAGGCCCTCGCCGAGCCGATCTCGGAACACCGCCCGGATCAGAACTTGGTGGTCCAGCTCGTGCTCCACCACGAAGGCGGCTACCTGCGCCCATACCGACCTCGTCCGGCGGCCACCCCGACGGACGCCGCCGTCCCACCGGGCCAGGTGCGTCCGGCCGTAGGTACTCGGCAAGAAGGTCAGCCGGGAGTCGCGGCTGCGGTACTCTTCGCAGTAACACTCGCGGATGCTCGCGGCCAGTTCCATGAGCCTGTCAGTCGTTCGCGTCATTCCTCATCTCCTGATCTGAAGATCTCCAGCAACATCACGACCGGCAACATGCTGTTCGTCAACAGCGGCGTGACCGTCATCAAGACCTCACCAACGTTACGAACAGCGGCATGACCTCGTAGAACACCCTGCCTATCATCAACACTGTGTGATCGGCAGCGACCCGATGAATATTGGCCCGGACGGTTCGGCAGCGTCAGGATGACGTAATCTGTTCAGTGTCAATGACTTGGAGACCAGCGAATCGAATGCGTATAACTGAAGTACAGTTACCCTTACTCTTCAGTTAAGACTCTCTTAGAAGAGACTCTATAACTGAACTTCAGTTATACGCATTCGATTCGCTGCCTGAGATCGTTGTCACTTACATGCATAACCATCCGTAGATACAGGGCTTGCGCCATCGGTCCCTCGACACTGCCTACAGGACACCGTCCAGGCCAATAATCCTCCCGTCGCTGCCGGATCAGAGACCTTCCGGTGATGATGGCCATCGTCACGAACTCCACTGGCTGGGGACGCTGCCCTTGTGGTTGAGAGTCCGCACCAACCAGTCAAGGTCGTTGGCCGTCACCTCGATCCCCTGTGCGGCCAGCAACTCCCGCAGCGGCTGCCGGAGGGCCGGCCGCCCGCGTTTCCCCGGCTGCTGACTCTTGAGTGTCGCCCAGAGGGGTCGGGCGCGGTCGAGGAGCTCCTGGCGGCGGGCCTCCGTGTCGGCCTGCAACCTTGCGTTCCGTTCCACCAGCGGCCGCTGCTGGCGGAGTGCCGCCAGGTCCGCATCCGTCGGGATGTAGCTTGCGGGGGGCCGCTTCGGGGGAGAAGCCGGCCCGAGGCGGCCGCGCCAGTCGCCGAAGATCTGGTAGAGAGGCAGTCCCCTGGTGACGGTGACGTGGCTATCCCACTGCACCCGGTCGTACATCATCAGCGGCTGGAGGCTAAGCGCCCCCCGGATCCCGTAACGGAAGGTCTCCATCTGGCTCGGATTGGGGATGAAGTGCAATCGCTGTAGGGGGTAGCCGACCGAGCTGCCGGCCAGGAAGAACCGGAGGGCGTGCGGGCAGTCCGCCGGCAACGCCGCCCAATCGACGACCGCGCGCTCCCCGTTGGGGGCCAGGGGTGGGCCCACGCTACTGATCCCGGCGAACCGCTTGACTACCTCCGACCGGGTGCCAGTCGCGAGTCCAAGTAGACACAA
>JBBRIK010001064.1:0-2956 GCA_038221045.1 Gemmatales bacterium | reverse complement strand
TGAAAGAAAACCCCCCGAGACGTCGGCGGAATGGCGTCCTATCTCTTGCGGAGACGGTGGCGCAACGGGAGACACGAGCATGACACGCTGGCGTTCGACGACGATTTTGGCCGTTCGACACAAGGGCGGCGTGGCCCTCGGCGGCGATGGTCAGGTTACGCTCGGGTCCGTGGTCATGAAGGCCGACGCCCGCAAACTGCGCCGCCTGCAAGGAGGGAAAGTGCTGACCGGCTTCGCCGGCGCCAGCGCTGACGCCTTCGCCTTGCTGGAGCGATTCGAGGCGAAACTGAAGGACTTTCAGGGCAGCGTGCCGCGAGCCGCGATCGAGTTGGCCAAGGACTGGCGTCTGGACCGCAACCTGCGCCGTCTGGAGGCGATGCTGATCGTCGCGGATTGCGACAACCTGCTGGTGCTGGGCGGCACCGGCGACGTGGTGCAGCCCACCGACGGGGCGACCGCCATCGGCTCCGGCGGCCCCTACGCCCTGGCGGCCGCGCGCGCCCTGATGATCCATTCGGACCTGAACGCTCCCCAGATTGTGCGAGCCGCCCTGGAAATCGCGGCCGACCTGTGCATCTACACGAATCGGAATATTGAGATTGAGGAACTGTGAAATTGTCAGTCTTCGTTGTCAGTTGTCAGTTGTCAGTTGCCAGTTGAGAAGGCAAGAAACCTCACTGGCAACTGGCAACGAAGACTGACAATTGATAAGGGAGGTTATCGTGCCAGAACTCACGCCGCGCCAGATCGTCGAGGAACTGGACCGCTATATCGTCGGCCAGGAGGCGGCCAAGAAAGCCGTCGCCGTCGCCATTCGCAATCGCTGGCGCCGCCAGCAATTGCCGCCTGAGTTGCGCAAGGACGTCACTCCCAAAAACATCATCATGATCGGTCCCACCGGCGTCGGTAAAACGGAAATCGCTCGCCGTCTCGCCCAGTTGATCGGCGCGCCCTTCCTCAAGGTCGAGGCGACGAAGTACACCGAGGTCGGCTATCATGGCCGCGATGTCGAGAGCATGATCCGCGACCTCACCGAGATTGCCGCCGGCCTGGTGCGTCAGGAGCAGCGCCGCCTCGTCGAGACGCAAGCGAAGGATCGCGTCACCGAACGCCTGCTCGATTTGCTGATCCCCAACGCTCCTGGCTGGGAGCCGGACAACGCCGAGGAGAACGAACGCAATCAGCGGACGCGCGACAAGATGAAGGCCCATCTTGAGGCCGGCGAAATGGAGGAGAGCCTGGTCGAGTTGCGCGTCGAACAGAAGACGGCGCCCGTGCAGGTCCTCGGGGCCATCGGGGGCATGGAACAGATGGAGATGGACCTGCAAAGCATGTTCGAGCGCATCATGCCGCGCCAGGCGGCGGACAAGAAGATCCCGATTCGCGAAGCACGACGCATCCTGCTGGAGCAGGAGACCGAAGGGCTGATCGATCGTCAGGTCGTCGCCGAAAAGGCCGTCGATCTGGCGGAGAACCAGGGCATTTTGTTCATCGACGAACTCGACAAGATCTGTGGCCCGCAGTCAGCTCATGGTCCCGACGTATCGCGCCAGGGCGTCCAGCGCGACCTGCTTCCGGTCATCGAGGGAACCACGGTCAACACCCGCTATGGACCTGTGCGCTCGGACCACATCCTGTTCATCGCGGCGGGAGCGTTCCACAGCTCGAAGCCGTCCGATCTGATGCCGGAACTGCAAGGACGCTTCCCGATCCGCGTCGAACTCAGCGACCTGAAACGGGAGGATTTTCTGCGCATTCTCACGGAGCCGAGGCATTCACTCACGAAGCAATATGCCGAACTGCTGGCGACGGAAAACGTGATCCTGACGTTCAGCGCGGATGGAATTGAAGCGCTAGCCGACATCGCTCATGAGGTGAACCGCACGACCCAGAACATTGGGGCACGCCGGCTGCACACGGTCCTCGAACGTGTCGTGGAGGAGATCAGTTTCGAGGGGCCGGACATGAAGGAGAAGAGCGTCGTCATCGATGCCAAGTACGTCCGTGATCGTCTCGGCGAGATCCTGCAGAAGGAAGACCTGAGCAAGTTCATCCTGTGACGGGTGGTCTTCTCCTCTATAGGAAAAAAGCCGCTTGCGGCTTTGCACCATAAGGAGTGCAAAGCCGCACGCGGCATGAAGTCGTATCGCTCGCTCGCTCGCGATCACGGCTTCTTCGGCGGATCGACCTGGGGCTTGTCGGAAGTCGTGATTGTCGTCGTCTGCTTCTGCTCCAGCTTCACGTCGGTCGTCTGCTGGCCGATCTCGATCGACAGATCGCCGCTCAGAGTCAGGGTCATCTTCTGCGAGGCCACCCAACCGGCCTTCGGATCGAAGATGATTTCGCCGGTGCCGTCGGTGCTCTTGAGGTTGGCCGACTTGATGCGGAACGGCAGTCCGCCACCCTGTTCCGTCGGCGCCTTGTAGGTCAGGTCGGTCTTCACCTTGATGACCTCGTTCTTCGTCTTCGCGTCGGGGCCGTCATAGGTGTAGGTGTACTTCGTCTCGTAGGAGCCGATCGGCCCCATGTCGAGTTTGGATGTGCGGTCCCAACTCTCGCCCTTCTTTTTCTTGCTGCCCGGCAGGGCCGCGAACATCGGCTCGGCCATGTCCTTGAGCGCTTTCTCGCCGAGGATCTTGTCCAGCAACGGCTTCATCTGCGGATTGGCGGCCCCCAGCTTCTCGACGAACTCCTTCTGGCCGGTGATGCTCTTGACCGTCATTTTCTCGGTGTCGAGGACGATCTTGAACTCGGCGTCATTGAGGGCGTCGAAGAATTTGTTGAGCGGATTGGTGCTGCCCGTCGGCCTCGTCGCGGCCGAATCGTAGTCGATCTTGCTGCCGCCGATCTCGATCAGCATCTTCAGGCCGACGATCTTCTGCTTGAGGGTGACTTCCTTCTTCTTGTCATCGACGTCCGTCGGCGTCCAGGCGAAGTAGAAGGTCTGGCTCTGTTT
>JBBRIK010001063.1:0-2957 GCA_038221045.1 Gemmatales bacterium | reverse complement strand
AATCGCTGGGGGTCCCCCTCAGGTATATTGGTCTTGCCGGTTGGGTTTTACAAATCTCCAAAACCCCCCCGCGCCAAGACGTCACGACCGGGCCGTGGCGACGTTGCGGGCGCTGTCCTCGAACTGCTGTTGCGTGGGCCGCGGCGGCATCGGTGTGTTGGCCGCGACCCTGCGGATGATGAAGGCCGTACTCAGGACGCCGGCCGCCAGGGCCGCGGCCACCAGCAGGATGACGACAATGAGGCCGCGATTGCTGTCCTTGTCGTTACGGTCTCGGCTGGATCTGCTGTCCTTGCCGAAGAAATCACTGACATTGCGGAACGCCTGGCCGAAGCTGGTAATGGCGCTGTAGGTGTTGTGGATCTGGGCGTAAGTGTTGTAGACGGCCACGCCATAGTTGAGGAAGCCACCCTGCCGGAACGCCGTGGCCCAACTGTCCAGGGTAATCATCAGGCCCGACAGCAAAATGCCGGGAATGAGCAGGATGTATCCCAGGTTGAGGGCCACCACCATCTGCGTCTGATCGATGGCCTCGAAGTGATGCGCGATGAGGGCCAGGAGTATCAGGTAACACCAACTGAAGCCGGAGGCCGACATCACTGCGCCGCTCCAGCACATGACGCGAGGCCAACCCCCCGCCGCGCGGGCCTCGACCCAGGACTTGCCCACGGCATAAGCGTTCCAGATGCTGATGGCGAAGTTCACCACCCACACCAGTCCTATCAGCAGATATTCCATGATCTCCTCCACGGGAGGGGGGACGCCAGACTTCGGTTTTATTCTACGGCTGGTGACTTTGTCTTCATAAGAGTCGGATATCATGGACCGTGGAGAGTGCTCGCCAGGCGCTCTCCGCTCCGAGGTCTTCGCGTCGCGGCAAACCCTCGACTGTGCCTTTCTCTCCTGCGTACGTATCCCCCTCATGCCGCTTCCTCAACCTGTATCCTTCTCCCAACTGGTCGATGTGGACCCGTCCCTCCTCGACATCCGCGCCAGCGCGCCCGGTCCTGGAGGCGCTCTGCCTCTGACGGAGGAACTACTGAGGCACGCTCCCAGCGGCGACCTGTTCGGCTGGAGCCAGAACGTCGGCATGGGCTGGCGTCCCGAGGAACTCAATCGCCGCGAGTTCCTCCTGCTCTCGACCTCCGGCGGCCTGCGCAACGAGGACGGCTCCCCGCTCGCCCTGGGCTATCACTCGGGACATTGGGAAGTCGGGCTGCTGATGAAGTCGGCCGCCCTCGAACTGAAGGCGCTCGGCTGCATTCCCTTCGCCGGTTTCTGCACCGATCCCTGCGATGGCCGTACCCAGGGAACGCCCGGCATGATGGACAGCCTGCCGTATCGCAACGATGCCGCCCTCGTCCTGCGCCGCCTCATCCGCTCGCTGCCGACGCGCAAGGGCGTCCTCGGCGTCGCCACCAGCGACAAGGGTCTGCCGGCGATGATGATGGCCCTGGCCGCCTTTCATCAGTTGCCCTGCGTCCTCGTCCCCGGCGGCGTCATGCTGGCGATTGAGGACGGCGAGGACACCGGCAAGGTGCAGAGCCTGGGCGCTCGCTTCTCGCATGGGCAAATCACTCTCGAACAGGCGGCGGAGGCAGGCTGTCGAACGTGCGCCAGTCCCGGCGGCGGCTGTCAGTTTCTCGGCACCGCCGCGACCTCCCAGGTCGTCGGCGAGGCGCTGGGCCTGACGCTGCCTCACGCGGCCCTTGCTCCTTCGGGTCAGCCGTTGTGGCTCGATCTGGCGCGGCGCTCGGCTCGCGCACTTGTCCATCTGCAAGATCATGGCATCACGACAAGTTGCATCTTGACCGATGCCTCGATCCGCAACGCGATGACGGTCCACGCGGCCTTCGGCGGCTCGACGAACCTGCTGCTGCACATCCCGGCCATCGCCTATCATGCCGGGTTGCCACGGCCGACGGTCGAGGACTGGATCGCCATCAATCGCCGTGTTCCCCGCCTCGTCGATGCCCTGCCGAATGGCCCCATCGGCCATTCGACCTCGTATGTCTTCCTCGCTGGCGGAGTGCCGGAGGTGATGCTGCAACTGCGGCGCATGGGGCTGCTCGCGCTCGACTGTCTGACGGTCACGGGACAGTCCCTCGGCGCCGTCCTCGACTGGTGGGAGCAGAGTTCGGAGCGGCACAGGCTGCGCCAGTTGCTCAAGACGCGCGACGGCATCGATCCGGACGCCGTTATCATGAGCGCGGAGCAGGCGAAGGCGCGCGGGCTGACCTCGACGGTGACGTTTCCGCGCGGCAACCTCGCTCCGGAAGGCGCGGTCATCAAGAGTACGGCCATCGATCCCAGCGTGGTCGATGCGGACGGCATCTATCGAAAGACCGGGCCGGCTCGCGTCTTCACGAGTGAGAAGGCCGCGATCGAGGCCATCAAGAGCGGTCTCATTCATGCGGGCGACGTCCTGGTCCTGATCTGTCGCGGGCCGATGGGCAGCGGTATGGAGGAGACGTATCAGTTGACGTCGGCCCTGAAGTTCCTCAGTTTCGGCAAGCATGTCGCGCTGTTGACCGACGCGCGCTTCTCCGGCGTCTCGACCGGAGCGTGCATCGGCCACATCGGCCCCGAGGCGCTGGCGGGCGGCCCCATCGGCAAATTGCGCGACGGCGACGTCATTCGCATCGTCATCAACCGCAACACGCTGGAGGGCAGCGTCGATATGATCGGCGCGGGAGAGCGGGAAATGTCGGAGGAGGAGGCGCGACAGGAACTGTCCCGGCGTTCGCCGCGACCCGATCTGGCGGCTGATCCTGGGCTGCCGGACGATACCAGATTGTGGGCGGCATTGCAGCGGGTCGGCGGCGGCACCTGGGGCGGTTGCGTCTACGACGTCGATGCCATTGTCGATGCGCTGCGAACGTGTACTTGATGCATTGGTTAGCCGCGACGCGGAGTCTTCGGAGCGGAGCGTGTCCTGCGTCATCGCCCCACACGCT
>JBBRIK010001062.1:0-2958 GCA_038221045.1 Gemmatales bacterium | reverse complement strand
TCCCGCATCGAGGGCTTCTCGCTGCCGGTCGTCGAGGCAATGGCCTGCGGTTCGCCGGTGCTTGCCTCGGACATCGACGCTCACCGCGAACTGGTCCCTCAGCCGGAGGCGCGTTTCAATCCTGACGACGCGACCAGGCTTGGCCGTTTGATGGAGCAACTCGTCCACGATCCCCTGGCACGTCGAGCGCTGATCGAGCAGCAACGGTCCGTGCCGAAGGAGATGACCGCCGAGAAGGTGGCAAGACGCTTCTGGCGGCGCGCGCTGCAAGAATATCATGTCCGATTCCACGGCAAGACGTCTCGCTTGCCGGGGGAAAAGCCACGGCTGGCGATCCTGACGCCTTTTCCGCCCGATCGCTCCGGCGTCGCGGAGTATACCGCCGCCTGCATTCCCGACTTGAGCCGGCATGCAGTCATCGACGTCTACACCGACGCGAAAGCTCCTCGCCCATGTGATGGGGTTCGCCGGTTTGGCCCGATCAGTTCCTGGCCCTACGTCTCCGGCGAATACGATCGCGCCCTCGCTGTCGTCGGCAACTCGGGGTTCCACACGCGCATCCTCGAACTTCACGGACGCCACGGCGGTCCCTGCCTGGTCCACGACAACTGTCTGGCGGAACTCTACTGTTCCTGGCGCGGTCTTCCCGGCTTTGCCCGCATGGCGAGGCGCTCCTTCGGTCGAGAGGTGAGCGAGGCGGAAGCGGCCAGTTGGATCGCCGTTCCCGGCCGAGTCCCCGGTATCTTCTTCGACGAGGTCCTGCTCAAGGCCGAGCCGCTCCTCCTGCACTCCGAGGGCATCCGAAGACAGGTGGCCCGACAGTATGGTCGAGATGCGGAGTATCTGCCGTTCTGCTGCTATCGGCATTTTCGCGAAGATGAACTCACTGCCCAGGCACGCATTGCGGCCCGACAGCGGCTGGGGATTCCGCGCGAGCAACTAGCCATCATCAGTCTCGGCATGCTCAATTCGCAGAAGGGCGGGGAGGATTGTCTCTGCGCTCTGGAACATCTGCATGCCTGGGGGCTGCCGGCTCATCTGTATTTCGTCGGCGAAGTGTTGGCCGAGGGAGGTGTCCTGAGCGGTCTTGCCTCCGAGTTGCACCTGGAGCCGTTCCTGCATCTGTTTGATCGCTGGATTTCGCCCGAGGAGTATCGCGATTATCTGGTCGCGGCCGATTTTGCCATCCAACTGAGGAAGCAACTCTTCGGCGGCCTGTCCGGTGCCGTGCTCGATTGCATCACGGCGGGCCTACCCACCGTGGCCAACGAGGACCTGGCCCTGTCGATGGATGGGCCTTCCTATGTCCTTCGCGTCCCGGATCACCTTAGCCCGCTGCTGATTGCGGAGCGAATTGCGGATGCGCATGCCGCTGGCCTCCATCGCGAGAGACTGTCCGAGCCGCGCACGGCCTATGTGCGGGAACACTCCTTCGAGCGTTATGCGCCGCGTCTGATGCACGCCCTGGGACTGAGAGCATCCTGATTCAGAGAGGAAGCAAACGTTGCCCTCGACTCTCCTGCTCTACGATTTGACCGAGTTGGTCCGCTCGCCGCTGCGAACCGGCATCCAGCACGTCACCTTCGAGGTCCTGCATCACTGGGCGGGCGTCTCCCCCCTGATCCCCTGTCGCGTCGTTTCCCCGAACGAGGTCCAGCTACTTGAACCCTCGACCGTTCAGGCGCTCACTGACTTCATGCTCGGGTCCGGGAAGACGGCGGAGAGGGCGCACAGTGAGTTGCTCCACCTCACCGAGACAAGGGGACGCACTCTGCGCATCGACGAGTTGAGAGCCGAGCATGCCTTGCTCAACATCGAACTCTTCTACTGTCCCCAGCGAATGGCGCTCTATCGCTCACTTCTGGAATGGATGCCCGAGCGAGTCTTCTTCCTCGTCTACGATTTCCTTCCCTGCCTCCATCCAGAATGGTTCCCACCCGCGGCGGGACAGTTCACGCATGGCTACATGCGGCTGATTCGCGCCGCACGGCAACTCGCGTTCATTTCGGAAGCCACTCGCCGAGACTATCTCCAGCGGATCCTCCGCGATCCCTCGCGCGTCGTTGGACCCGCCTTGCCACTGGGCAGCGACACCCTGGGGACCTTCCCGCCCGTCAAGACACCACCCAGCCGAGGCTTTACCGTGGTAGGCACCCTCGAACCGCGGAAGAACCATCAGGCGATCCTGGATGCGTTTGTCTCCCTCTGGGCCGATGGCCATGACCTGCAATTGACCTTGATCGGAGGGAGAGGGTGGATGGAGGGGATCGCGCGGCGCGCGGAAGAACTGCAACGAAACGAACCGCGTTTTCGCTGGCTCCAGGGCCAGTCGGATGTTCAGGTTCGCGAACAGATCCGTGCCAGCCGGGCGACGATCTTCCCGACATTGTCCGAGGGAGAGGGCTTCGGCTTGCCGCCGCTGGAGAGCCTGTCGCTGGGCGTTCCCGTCATCGTCTCCGGCGATGTCCCCAGCCTCGCTGGCCTTCCCGACCTGGGCCAGGTTCGGCTGGCCGTTCCTAACGCCGCGAGCATTCGCGCCGCCGTCCTCACCCTGCTCGATGACTCAATCCATCGGCGAAAATGCGACGAAATCCCTCGACTGACGCTGCCGCGCTGGGCCGACCTCGCTCGGCAGATGGCTGCCTGGGTCGAGGGTGAGATGGCCACGCGCGCGGCCGCCTGACGATCAGTCCTCCTTGTTGACCGCACGATCGGCGATCCGGTCGAGGCTGACAAGCACCGCCTTCTCTCCCGCCTTCTTGACCGTGTCGGCCATCAACTCGACGGCGCGGAACTTCGGATCAACGACGTATAAACATGACGGATGGCCCAGGAAGTCGAAGACCCTGCCGTTGTCGATCGTACACCCCAGCGCTTGCCGTAGGGCTTCGAGAAACCAAACCAGCTACCAGCGGCCGCCGCGAAAGGCCCTGATGTCCCTGATCGCCGACATCGCCA
>JBBRIK010001061.1:0-2958 GCA_038221045.1 Gemmatales bacterium | reverse complement strand
CAACGATTACACGCGCGATTATGGCGCAAAAGGCCGCGCGGCGATTCGAGAATTCCTCAAGACGGCGCGACGCGAAGGCTATCTCGACAAAGAAGTGACGGTAGAATTTGTCGAGTCGTCTTACGAACAGACGCGACGCAGAATCTTGCGAATGGAGACGACGCAGAGCGTCGAAGAACACGTTCCCACGCAGAGCGTGGGAACGAGGAATGAGTTGCCCTCGGCTCTGTTCTGCTGGCTTTTTCCTTGTTCTGAATGATGGCGTCGGGTAGAAACGATTTGCTCTGAGGGCTTCAACGATAGTTGTCGAAGTGCGGATGCCACTGCAGTTCCCGAGAAGTTTGACAGCTCACTCGATCTGGCTGACCCTTGCAGCCGGTTTCGTCCTGAGTGCGCCCCGCGCCTCCGCAAGCTGCGGAGACTATGTGACGGCCGGCTCCTCGATGGTGAAGCACGAAGCCTCCGCTCCGGGTCCCAAGCAACCGATCCCCTGTTCGGGTTCAAGGTGTTCCCAGCAGCCGGGCCAACTGCCCGTGGCACCTGCGCCGCTTCCGCCCTCGTCAACGCCCGACCAGTGGGGATGGCTCGGAACGAAGACGAGTTCGCTCTTCACCGAGGCAGCAACGAATTCGCCTGAAGTCACTTCCAGTCGTCCTCTCTCTCAGTGCTTCCGCGTCGAACGTCCGCCGCGTCTTTTCATGCTCCCGTCCCATTAATCGGCGTCCTGGCATGGTTCTGACGGACTGTGCCACGTTGCTCCGGCGTGGATGCTTGCGCATCCCTTGTCGGATGGCCGCGTACGTCCCTGCCGCTTTGGCTGGACGATACCGGGTGCAACCCATCAATCGCGGAGAGTGACCTCAACGTGGACTTTCGGGAGCTTCAGGGGTGCCTACACACACTATCGACTTTGTCCTCGATCTGCTGCGCGGAGGACAGCTCCTACGGCCGGAGGAGTTGCGCGCGCTCGAAGACTTACGCAGTCATGCGCGTGGTCCATCCGAACTGGTCAAAGTCGTGTTAAAACGCGGCTGGCTCACTGCCTTCCAGGCACGCGAGTTGTTCGCCGGCCGGGGAGGCGACCTCTTGCTGGGTGAGTTTGTCGTGCTGGAGAAGCTGGGGGAGGGTAGCACGGCGCGCGTCTTCAAGGCCCGCCACCGATCGAACGGCGGCATCGTGGCGCTCAAGGTGCTGCGCGGCGAACCGGCGGAAGAGGCGGTCGGACGTTTGCATCGCGAATCCTGGGCGGGTTCGTGTCTGGACCATCCCAACATCCTCCGCACCTTCGGCTGCGAGCAGGACGGCGAGACACACTTCCTGATCGCCGAATACGCCGTGGGCGGCACCCTGGCCCGGCTGGTCCGCGAGCGCGGCCCGCTGCCGGTGGGACGAGCCTGCGACTATCTCCGGCAAGCGAGCCTGGGTCTGGCCCATGCCCTGGAGCGCGGCCTCGTCCATCGTGATGTGAAGCCATCCAATCTCCTGCTGACCGAAGGCGCGAACACCGTCAAGGTCCTCGACCTCGGCATTGCCTGCCGGGCAGGGATCGGCGCGGTGGCAGCCGGGACGCCCGACTATGTGGCCCCGGAGCAGGCCTTCGACAATGGCATGGTCGATACCCGCTCCGACGTCTACGCCCTCGGTTGCACCCTCTATCACTTGCTGACCGGGCAGCCGCCGTTCCCTGGAGGGACCTGGGAGGAAAAGCTGCTGCGGCATCGTCAGGAGGAGCCACGCGCCCTCGAACGGTTGCGGCCGGAATTGCCGGGCGATCTGGGAGTCGTGGTCCGTAAAATGATGAACAAGGCTCCCGAGGATCGCTTCTCCGCTCCCGCTCCCGTAGCCAGCGCCTTGACGCCATTCGCGGAGCCAGGCGACTGCGATTCGTATTTCGTTCTGACGCTGGACGACCGCGGCCTGGAGGACCTCGACCCCGCTCAGGCGACCGCCGTCCTGTCTTCGGAAGTTCACTCCTGAGAGATTCCCACTCGCCTGGGGGGTCAGACATGACCTGGATCAAGATCGTGCCTTACGAGCAGGCCGACCCCGGCTTGCGGAGCATCTACGAATCGCTTCGCGCCCTCTATCCTCCGGAGTATGGCGATGCCGTCTCGTCATTGGTCCGTACGGACGGCAGCAGCGACAGCATCGTCGCGGCTCACAGCCTCATTCCCGAAGCGATGCGGCACATGATGTCCGGTCTGGCGGTCCTGTACCAACCTCACCTGCCGCTGACGCGCCGGCAACAAGAAATGATCGCCTCCGTCGTTTCGGTGCACAATCGCTGCTTCTACTGAACCGAGAGCCATGTCGAGTTCCTCCAGAGGACCAGCCTCGACGAGGAACTTGCCGTCGCGTTGCGGCGGGATTACCGAGAAGCCAACCTCTCCGAGCAGGACCGAGTCATGCTCGATTTCGCGGTGCGTCTGACCGCGGCGGCATACAAGCTCATGCCGGAAGACCTCGACCGACTCCGTGAGGTTGGCTTCGATGACGTGGGCATCCTGCAAATCACGCTCATCGCTTCGTGGTTCAACTACATCAACCGCGTGGCGGACGCGCTGGGCGTGGGCAGACCCAACGTCTGACTCAAGGCCTTTCTGACAGGCCAACCTGCCATAAAAGACCCTTTCGCACTCCCTGGAAGCGGCTTGAAAAATCTCGTCATCTGACCACTTCTCGTAACCCGCTGACTTCCTTGCGGTTATGACATCTCAACGAGTGCGATGCTCATTTCGGCACTGTACTTGCTTTCACTATGCCCGGAAAAGGGGACAGACTGTGCGACACGAAGTCGCTCTGAGGAGTAGTTCAGGAGATGATTCCTGACTCAAGCAAGTGTCCATGCTAGTCCCCGCCCCGATGGGTGGTCTGGTAACGGACCGCTGCATAGCAAGGGGAAACGCCCAAGGCCGAACCGAGCCATACGGGGAAGCCAGGCCAGGGGAAGATGGGAGG
>JBBRIK010001060.1:0-2958 GCA_038221045.1 Gemmatales bacterium | reverse complement strand
GAGTACGTCTTCCATGTTTGCCACGAACTCTGCGTCGTGGTCGGGCGGAATCACCCAGTACTCGATCTTGCGCCTGGTCATGCCGTTTTTTTTAGCGTCTTGCGGACGGTCTCGTGACTGATCGAATCGACCACTTCCAGGGCCACCAGTTCGTCGGCGAGCAGTTGCAGGGTCCAGTGCCCGTAACCCGCCGGCGGCTTGCCCAAGCGCATGGCGATCAACTTCGCCTCGGCCACGCCATCGAGCTTGCAGGGCGTGGGCGGCTCCTGGCGTTTCTTGCCATCCAGGGCCAGCGTAAAGCCCTCGGTGACTAGGCGTTTGCGGATATTTTCGATCGTCTGCGCGCGGCAGTTGAAGGCCTCGGCAATCTTGACATCCGACCACCCGGGCCCATCCGCATCGGCCTTGAGCAGGATTTGAGCGCGACGAAACTTCTGCGACGACCCTTTGAGCTTCTTGATGATCTCCTGACAGAGGCCACGCTCTTCATCCGAGAGCCGCACGATATACTTCTTGTTCATGGGACACTCCTTGTATCCGGAAGTGTCCCAGAAACCCCCAAAATGACAACCCCAATTCTCAGGCTTGAGGACGCACTAGTGCGTCGTCAACGCTAACAATTGGGGTCGCAGGAGACGGTTCCCCCTTGGTGAATTACTGCGGAATCCGGTTTCGCAACCCAATAATCAAGCGTTGACGACGCACTAGGCTTCCCCTCGCGTGAGGAGGTTCATTTCCTCCTCCAGGAAAAACTCCCGGTAGCTGGGCGGCGCGTTCACGACGTTGCCTTCCCCGTCCACCGAGATCGGGTGAATCTTGGAGTGCCCGTTTTTCTTCTCGAAGAATAAGATCGTCACCGACTCCTGCTTGATCGTTCCCCTTGCCACCTCCTGGCGGATCCTGTCCACCAGGTAGTCGCTGTGCGTCTCGATCGCGAACTGCAGCCGCTTGGTGTTCGCGAGCTGCGCGAAGAACGTCCCGAGTGCGGCCTGGGCGCGCGGGTGGAGGTGCACCTCCGGCTGCTGCATCAGGAGCATCCCCCCGCGCTTCGAGATGAGGCTCTGGACGATGATCGGAAGGCTCTGGCTGACCCCGTACCCTACGTCGATGAGGTTCAGTGCGAGGCCGCCTAGGTGGACCACCACGCGGAACGGCGCGCTGGACTCGTTCCCGAGTCGCTCGATGACGACGCTGTCGAACAGCCCAGACTCCCGTCCGAATCCCTCCATCGACGACTTCACTGTGTCCCTGAACGCCTGCTCCTCGGCCTCCACGGATTCTAGTAGGCGAGCCAGTTTGAGCGGCACATGGTCCCCCTCGGGCTTGAATTCCTCGTTGAACTGGTCGTAGGTGCGGCGCGGTTTCATGCGGATGGGGGCGATCGACAGCACATGCTTCGCGGGGAAGGTACCCCAGCCCAGGATCTCGAAGAGTTCCGGCGCCAGTTTGCTCACGGCTTCCTTCGTCTTCGCCTTCGACGTAGTGAGCAAATCCACGATCAGGGACGGGAAGAACCCCCGGAAGCTGATTTCCGCCTCGCGGTCGGGAATCTTGTATGTGAACGGGATCTCCGTCTGTTCGGCGCTCTTTGAGCCAGCGTACACGAACGCGCCTTTCGCTTCTCGCTTCTCCACCGTCAGCGACATGCTCCCCTGTGGTCCGTTCACAGAGAATTCCGAGAGGATGACCTGGCCGAGGTGGCCCCGGTAGGTCGCGATGGCTGTATGCTCCCCTTCCTTCTTCCTGTCCGGCCCGCAGAAGCCGATGCGGAATGACTGAGCGGGCCTCCCCTTCGTCGATTTCCGAGTCGCGATGTTCTCGTAGTTCCCGAGGTCGTGGGGCGGCGTATTGAAGTTCGCCAGGAAGGGGAAGTCAGTGGAGTTCGCTAGCGCGGACAGGATGGCAAGGAAGGTCGATTTCCCGGCACTGTTCTCCCCGACGAGGAGCGTGATCGGGGTCACGGGGACCTTGTACTCCCCCTGAAAACACCGCACGTTCTCGATGATGATTTCCACTGTTCTGCCTCTGAAGCCCTCGAAGTCGGCCTTCTGGACTGCCCATGCACTCGAGCCGGGAAACGCCGCCGGCTGTGGCGTTTTTCACCGCGTTCAACAGTCGGCTAGGATACCACGCCCCCGCTCAACTGGACAGAGCCATCCGCGTCATCTCGGAGGCCTAACAGGAGGGTTCGATGCGTCGTGTCCGCCAGGGGCGACTGTGTCGGCCCGCCCTGATCGCGACGGCGGCCATAACACATAGTATGCTGCTGGACTGAACCTCTCCGGGAGGCAGGTAAAGGAGGCAGATAAGGGTGCCACGAACCGGGCAGATAAAGGTGCCACGAACCGAAAACTCAACTACAGAACAACTACACGAGTTGCGACTCCCCACTCATCCAGGACGGAAAAAGTTCCACGTACGTTCCCACGCGGAGCGTGGGAACGAGGGTTCAGGAGATCGCCTGACGCACCAGCGTCTTCATCTTCTCCAGGCCCGTCCGGGCCACGAGGTTCGCGTCCTGCTTCCAGTAGTCGCGATTGAACAACTCCAGCGACAAACACCCTCGAAATCCCAGGCCGTGCAGCGAACGCAGCATCTCCTTCAGAGGCGCCACGCCGTCTCCCGGATAGATGCGGTCCTTGTCCTGGATCGTCTCGCGCGGCAAGTCCTTCGGATAGTCGTTCAGGTGAAAGACGTGCATCGCCGCGCCGCCCAGCAGCTTCAGGCCGGTGAAGTCGGAACCGCCCTTGAACAGGTGATAGACGTCAGGCAGCAGACACGCTTTCGGATGACCGCTCTCCATCGCCACCATCATCGTCTCACCGAGACGATTGAGCGATTTCGAGAAGCCCCACACCTCGACCTGCGGAATCACTCCCATCTTGTCGCCAAGTTCCAGCAGCGTTCGATAACGCTCGGCCGCGCGCATCAGTTCGACGCCCCCGGTCTGATGGGCAC
>JBBRIK010001059.1:0-2959 GCA_038221045.1 Gemmatales bacterium | reverse complement strand
GAGGCTGCCGGACCTGCATGTGTCGGTCCGGCCGTTTTACTCCTACATCGATCACGACACCGAGGTGCGAGTCGAGGCGGGAACAGCGTTGCCGTTGTTCAACCGAAACCAGGGCAACATCGTCGCGGCGCGGGCGGATGTGGAGCGGACGAGGAGTGAGGTCCGTCAGGTAGAGTTGCGCTTGACCGAGCGGCTCAGCACGGCTTTCCAGCGCTATCGCGACTTTCGCCAGCAGGCCGACACCTATCAGAAGAGCATCCTTCCCACCGCGCTGGAATCCCTGCGTCTGGTGCGTCGCGGCTACGAGAGTGGCGATCCTCGTTACGACTACACGGCGGTACTGCTCGCCCAGAACACGCTCGCTCAGGCACGCCTGGCCTATGTGCAGGCGCTGGGCGGACTGTGGCGAGCGGCGATCGACATTGCAGGACTGCTCCAGGAAAAATGACCCGCGAAGAGGACAAGCGTAGACGCTTGTCCGACGGCGCGAATCAGCGAATGGTCACCGTCATCACTTGACTCTCTTTCAACTCGAACCGTTCTCTCACGCTCTTCTCTCCCGAGCGCACCACGATCTGAAAAGGTCCGCGAGATTCCGCACTGGCTTTTCGTGGATCGTGTCCCGTTTGGCGGTGAATCGACGTTATCACGACGACGTCACGGACGCCGCCGTCCCTGTCCGTCTGGCCCGCATACACGGATTGACCGTCGCGGTTGAGCAGTTCGATCGAGGCCCCGCTCAGCGGCAAGCCCGCCCCGGACACGACGCGCACGTCCAGAAGACAGCCGACTTGCACTTCCTTGGCTTCCACGCCGGCGCAGACGATGCTCTGCCCCGCGCCGTGTTCGTAGCGAGCATCAATGATGCGGACGTTCCGCACATGGCGATTGTCAAACCCCGCCAGGATCGCGGACCACGGCCGCTCCGCGCCTTCCGCGCTTCGTCCAAAGACGTTCGAGATGAGGACGGCATCCTCGACGCTGCCATTGGTGTCGGCCAGCGCCAGCCCGACGTCGTTGCTTTCGAGCCGGTTGCCTCGAAGCGTCAGGTCCACTCCCGCTTCGAGCTGATCCAGTACCAGCGCCTTGGCCCGGTACACTGGCTCCGCTGACAGGGCGACCGCTCGCATCGTATTGTTGACGATGGCAATTCGGGCGTCCTTCATCCCCTCGGCGCGGTTGACGTAACTGATTCGGACCCCGTTCGCCTCCCGCACCAGGCCAGGGCCGCAGCGGGCGATGAACACGTTGTCGTGAATGTGCAGCCCCCTCTGCGGCGACATGCGATCGACGTTGTTCCTCAGCCGTAGCGCCACGGAGTCCAGGCCCTTCGGATACTCGCGATTGGGCCGCTCCTGCACATCGACGACGTTGCCGGAGACCTCGCCGGGACCGAGGGGCGAGCGGCTGTAGCTGTCGAGACTGATGCCCTTGCCGTTGATCGGCTTGATGAGGTTGTCGCGGATCACGAAATTCTGAAGCCCGGCGCAGAGGATCGCGTACCCGTTCGTCGCTGCCACATTCTGGCGAATCTCATTCCGGCACACGCGGACAGGATAGAGCGGATCGTTGCCGGTCAGCTTGATGCCCATCTGAGGACAGCCCAGCAAGCGGTTGTCCTCGACGACGATCGGCCCCTGGATGTTGTTGAGTTCGAGCGTCGCGAAACTCCGCAGGCGATTGCTGATGTTGTCGATTTCCTGACGGAAGATCGAGCGGCGAATGGTGACGTGCTTCTGCGCCCCGGTTGCGTCGAGCGCGTTGGAGTCCATGCCACGCTCGAAGGTCTCCACGTCCTCGACGATGACCCCGGGCAGGTTCTGGAAATACAGCGCTGTACTGGCGCAGCCGCGTCCCTTCCCCTGAATGATCTTGCCATTTCGGAGCGCAAACTCGCCTGCCCGGCGAGCGCCATAAAGCCCCTGAGCCTGACCGGAAAGGCCATTCCAACCCGGCAATTGGCCTCTCCAGACACGCGAGGCGAGAATGCCATGATCCCCCTCGACGCAGATTGTCGCCTCGTCCAGATCAATCGAGGTGGCGACGTTTTCCGGAGGCACGACGTCAATCTGCAAACGAACCTGCGTTGCCGAACTGGGGATAAAGTGCGTGAGGGAGGAGATGCCGCGTCCGGGGTTCGAGGGAGGGCTTTTCCCGAGGACTTCCTGGGTCCGGGCGTCAAGGACGGAGAGGACAACGCCGGCTCGCGTCTCGGGGTTGGCCGGAGTGATGCTGGCGACATGCGTTCGGCCGAGCCAGGCGATCGGGATCGGCTCGGAGACGATGCGCTGGGGCTTGTCGAATCCCTCCAGCCGCAGGACTCGCTTGCCAAAGAGATAGCGTGTGTTGTCGGCGAGTTGAGCCTGAGGCGCAAGGCTCACGTCCCAACCCGGCACGATGCGTCCCTCGCCTTCCTCGAAGCCTCCGTTGCGAACAAGGATCGGATCGCTGTCGCCGTAGGTCACGACATGACCATTGAGATCGAGCGTGATGCCGGCGGCCCCCACGACGAAGGCGGTCCCCCGTGTTGTGACGTCGGTCTCCAGCACATAGCGCGTGTTCGCGTCCGCGAGCAGATACGGTCCCTTGCCTCGCCGGGCGAACCAGCCGGAATCGAGACGCGACAATCGTTCCCCTGGAAGCAGAGGCGAATCGCGAGGCGCCGCTGGCGTCGGCAGCGGGACAGCGAGAGGCCGAGACGCTGATGATTCCAGCATGGGACGAGGTTCAAAGCGAATGACGGAGTCGTGAGGCGCGACGATGGGCGGGGGCATCGGCGCGGCAACTGGCCTGGGGGGCGATACGGCAGACGGCTGAGGGAATGTCTCGTGCAGGCTCTCCTTGTGAAGGACAACTGCGGGCAACGGCGAAGGAGGGGGTGTTGGCGGGGAAGCAGGAGGAGGTGCTGGCTGGGGAACCCAAAAGGCAACTACGAGGCTGGCGGCGAGCGTGGCGCTTA
>JBBRIK010001058.1:0-2968 GCA_038221045.1 Gemmatales bacterium | reverse complement strand
CTTCTTCCTCCGCGAGCAGGCCGGCCAGCAGGTCGAGGACGCGAACCTCGCCGGCGTTTTCGTGGAGCGCATGGGTACGGGCGGCCTCGATGGCTCGCTGAACGGCCTCGCTCATCTCGTCAAGCATGGACTGCCTCATGACAGGAGTTTCGGTCTGTTTTACCGTGCTCTCCCAATCCCGCCAATGTGCGTTTCCGGCGTCTTTCTCCTCATCGATCGCGCGTCCTGACGAACCTGCGCGTTCTTGCTGGAGTTGGAAAGACAAGGGGCCGATCAACAATTGTAGGATTCGGAGAGATTGACGAACCGCCTTGTGACCGCCGACGCAAGCCTTCGAGGAACGACCCTCCATGATACACACACGCTGGAACTGGCGCAGAATTCATGCCCGCATTCTGATGGGTCTGTTGGCCCCGGCAGGTCTGGCGCTGAGCGCCCTCGCCCCGGCTGCGGAACCGTTGGCCCCGCTGGCCAAGGCACCGATTCTGATTCAGGAAGCCGTCCCCGCCGGACTCGCGAGTTATCGCGCGCTCGCTCTTGAGAAGCAGCCGGCCCTGGCTGCCTATCGAGCCAGCGCTGCCGCCGCCGAGGCGAAGTCCGCCGCGCTCGACAAGCTTCACCTGGCCGCCCTGATTCGCCGTGACCTGCCCACGCGCAGACAGCAAGCGGAACAGGGCGTCCTGGCCGCGCACGCTCAACTGCGAAAAGCGGAACAGGAGACCCTCTACGCGGTGACGCGGACCTACCTGAGCCTCGTCTACGCCCGGCAGCAACTGGCCATCGCCGACAGGGCGTTGGAGAAACAGGAGAAGGACGGCAAGGATGTGTCGCCTGTCACCAGCCTGTACTACTTGCGCGGCCTGGCCGAGAGGATCCGAAGAGGGCTGCTGCGACCCGACGTCAAGGAATGGCACGTCGATCAGATCGACGTGCTGATCTTGACAACGACGGCCCGCCGACGTGAAGCTCAGGCCGGTGTTGAGCGCGCCCGTGCGGCCCTGATCGAGGCCATAGGAGTCGAGCGGGATTGCCTGCCATTCCTGGACGGACCGGCGGAGCTTCCGGATTTGAGACCGCTCGTCGAGCGCAAGAATATCATCGCCCTGGCGCTGGAGCGGCGCGGGGAGATCGTGCAGGCGATGGCTGGCCTGGAGACGACTTCGCTGGAGATCCACGCCCAGAAGAAGAGCTTCAGCCTGCGAAGCGACACGTTCGCCTCGGGCAGCGATCTCCATGCCGACGCAGTCCCGCAGGGGATCGCGAATGGCGAATACCGTCCCGGCGCGATCACGGTCGAGATGCCGGCGCAGCTGGTTGGCAAGCGCGGGGATCGCATCGAACAGGCCGAGGCGCTACAGGGGCGGGCTGCCGCCGTCGCCGACAAGGCCCGGCATCTGGTCACGCTGGAGGCCGAAGACGCGTATCTGAGGTGGATCGAAGCATCCCAGCAGGTGGATGAATATCAGAAGGCCGCGAACAAGGCGAAGGACGTCGCCGATTTTCTGTCTGATCCGGAGAAGGGCTTCAAACTGGAAGACAGGGAAGGCCGCAAGCCGACGCTCGATAGCCTCGTCGAGGCGCGAGTCCGGGCCGTCCAACTGCAACTGCTGGCCAATCAGGTGAAGTTGAATGCCCTGCTTGCCCTGGCAGCTCTTGAACGCATCACGGCGGGCGGCTTCAATCCCGGCTTCGAGCAATGGGGACGGTAACAGCAGGCGATGGAATCCATTACTGTCGATTTCAGAAACGAGCCGCGACCGCAAGGGAGCGGCTCGTTTCTGAAACGGCTTCGAGACGGTCAAGCGCGAACTCAATGAGGAAGCAGATCATGCGGATCGGGACAATTGGGGGAAGCGGCGCCGCCCTGGTGCTATCCTGGATGCTGGTAATGCCTCCCGGTTCCGCGAGCGCAGCCGAGGATTCGCCGGACAAGCCGATACAGATCGGCATCGTCAACAGCCTGTTTCGCGATACGCCGGCATCGCTGATCGGCATTTTATCGCGGCCTCTGAAGACCCTCATGGAAGCCCAGACAGGGGTGAGCGGCGATCTGGTGCTTTCCGGCGACGCGATTGCGCTGGCGGAGAAGCTCAAGGCCAACAAGGTGCAACTGGGCGTCTTCCACGGCTTCGAGTTCGGCTGGGCGCGCCAGCACTGTCCCGAGTTGAAACCACTGGTCATCGCCGTCGCTCAGCACCGCCTCCAACATGCCCACCTTGTCGTCCTCAAGGACGGGGGCGTGAACGCCTGCGGTGATCTCAAGGGCAAGACCATCGGCTTGCCCGCCGTCAGCAGGGAACACCTACATCTTTATCTCGAACGCCGCTGTCCCGCGCTTGGCTCCGATCCCCAGAAATTCTTTGCTCGCGTGCATCGGCCCAGCGATCCCGAAGAGGCGCTGGACGATCTCATCACCGGGCGCAGCGAGGCGGCCATCGTCGATCGCCTTGCCCTGGACAGCTATCAGCGGAGCAAGCCGGAACTCGCCGCCAAGTTGCGCGTCCTGCAACAGTCGGAAGCGTTCCCTGCCTCGGTGATTGCGTATTATCCGGGGTCGCTGGACGAGGCGATGCTGAAGCGGTTCCGCGAAGGGATGATAAACGCAACGCAGTCGCAGCGGAGCAAGGACTTGCTGAAGCTGTGCCGGATCACCTCGTTCGAGGATATTCCGCCCGAATACGAACAGTTGCTTGTGGAGATCATCAAGGCTTACCCACGGTCCGAACCGGCCAAGGAGGGCAAATCGCAGAAGTGAACTCACTGGATGGAGAACGCAAAGGAGGGCCGGCTTGACGCCGGCCCTCCTTTGTTTTTCGCTTCGGGCGAGTCGTCACTTACCCGGGAGGGGCGGCGGCGGGGGGAGGTCGATACTGCCCGGCGGCACCATGGGCGGAGGCGATCCGGGGGCGACCAGAGGCGCGGTCACAACCGGAGCGGGCGGCGGCATCGGCGCTCCCGAGAGTTCCGG
>JBBRIK010001057.1:0-2970 GCA_038221045.1 Gemmatales bacterium | reverse complement strand
TGCGTCTACGAGGGCGACGTCTACGACAATCCGGACAGCGGCGAAAACGTTAAGATGGCCGAGATTCCCTGGGACTTCAAGCCGCCGCGCCCGCAGAAGGACGCCGGTCTGGAAGTGGCCTTCGAGTACGGCGACGACGGTATTCTCACCGTGGTCATCAACGACCTGTACGCCAACCAGAAGAAGCGCTACACGATCCAGCAGACCGGCGAGGACCAGCTCGACGTCAACCAACTCATCAAGATGAAGAAGATCAACGAGGAACTGGTGCAGAAGACGACCGACTTCGAGAGCACGCCGGAATATCGCGATGCGCTCGAGGTGCTGAAGAAGACGGAAAACGACGTCATCCCGCGCGTGGAAAACGCGGACGACCGGCGTGAGCTGGAAGATCTGTGCCGGCAAGTTCGCCAGGCCATGGGATCGGGCGACAAGAAGCAGATGGAAGACGCCAGCGCGTCGCTGAACGATCGGCTGCTGAACTACGCCTACCTTCTGTAGTCGTCCGTGGTCACAACCATGCTCACCTGCCCTCTGTGCAAGAAGAAGCTGAACACACTGGACGTGAAGTGTCCGTCCTGCCAGGCGGACCTGTCACTGCTGGTCGGCTACGTCGAGGACCTGGCCGGCGGTCTGGAGCAAGCGCAGAGTTTCACGCGCGCCGGCCGGCTGGGCGATGCCGTCTTTGCTTACTTGCAAGTCCTCGACGTCGATCCGGAGAACAGCGAAGCCCGGCGACAGGTCGGACGCGTCGTGTCGGCCGTGCGCAACTTCGATAGCCAACCGCGTCCGCGGACTCGGCAAAGGGAGGGCTGGAGCAGTACCATCTGGCTGCTTATCGTCCTCGGCGCGACCTTGATCGGATTTGCCGCCGGCATGCAGGCCGAACGCTGGTTCGCCAGCCAACCCACCGAGACCGCCGACAACGGGGATTGATCCCATCTTGCCGCTTGCGGCTTAGCGGTCTTCGCCTCCGCTAAGCCGCAAGCGGCAAAAACACACCTCCGGATCACACCATGCGTTCCTCCGCTGTCGGCATTCTTCTCCTCGCGGTCTCCCTGGTTCGAGGCGGCGCGGACAAGCTCCCCCCGGCCACACCTCGCGTCATCGACTATCAGCGCGACATCAGCCCCATTCTGACGAAAGCATGTGTTGCCTGTCACGGCCCTGAGAAACAGCGCGCTGGATTACGCCTCGACAGCCGGGCCGAGGCGCTCAAGGGCGGCAACAGCGGCCCCATCGTCGAGCCGGGACAGAGCGCACGCAGCCGGCTGCTGCTCATCGTCGCCGGACTCGACGCCGACGTCAAAATGCCGCCGAAGGGGAAACCGCCCCTCTCGGTAGAGGAGATTGGCCATCTTCGCGCCTGGATCGACCAGGGCATGAAATGGCCGGCGGACGCCTCCATCATCATCGTAACGAAGTCCAATCACTGGGCGTTCCAACCTCCTCGACGGCTCGCGCCTCCCCAGTTCCGAACCCCGAATCCCGAACCCCGAACCCCGATTGACGCCTTCATCCGCGCCCGTCTCGACAAGGAGGGGCTGACGCCGTCGCCGGAAGCGGATCGGCCGACTCTGATTCGGCGGGTGACTCTTGACCTGATTGGCTTACCGCCGACGCCTGCTGAGATCGACGCTTTCCTGAACGATCGCGACGTGGATGCCTATGAGAAGGTCGTCGAACGGCTGCTGGCCTCGCCGCATTATGGCGAACGCTGGGGCCGGCTCTGGCTCGACGCCGCCCGCTATGCCGACAGCGACGGCTACGAGAAGGACACGGGCCGGCCTTTCGCCTGGCGCTGGCGCAACTGGGTGATCGAGGCGTTCAATCGCGATCTGCCCTACGATCGCTTCGTCATCGAGCAACTGGCTGGCGACCTGATGCCGGGAGCGACCGTGGAGCAACACGTCGCGACCGGCTTTCATCGCAACACGCTGACCAATCGCGAAGGGGGAGTCGACAGGGAGCAGTTCCGCGTCGAGGCCGTCGTTGATCGCGTCAATACGACGGCCAAGGTGTTCCTTGGTGTCACGCTGGGCTGCGCTCAGTGTCACGATCATAAGTACGATCCCTTCACCCAGCGCGAGTATTACCAGTTCCTCGCCTTCTTCAACAGCGATGCCGAGGTGGATCTGCCCGCGCCGACGCGGACCAGCGCCGCGGACCGTCAGCGCCAGAAAGCGGATCACGACGAGCGGCGAAAGCCCCTTGTCGCGGCCCTCGAAGCGGAGAAGATGAAACTCGATCCGAAACTGACCCCAGAGCAGATGAAGAAGAGGTTGGGGTCGCTGCAACAGAAGCTGACGGCGCATGACAAGGCGGCCCCACAGCCGCCGCTGGCTCAGACGCTGGCGGTGGGCAAGCCTCGCAATACCCACGTCATGATTCGCGGCGACTTCCTCCGCAAGGGCGTCGCCGTCGATCCCGGCGTGCCGGGTGTGCTGCCGGCGATGCGCGGAACGACGCGGCTCGATCTCGCGAACTGGATCGTTCATCGAGACAACCCGCTGACGGGGCGCGTGCTGGTGAACTGGATGTGGCAGAAATACTTCGGCCGGGGTCTGGTGCCGACGCTTGAAGACTTCGGTACGCAGGGAGCGAAGCCGTCGCATCCCGAATTGCTCGACTGGCTGGCGACAGAGGCGGTACGCCAGGACTGGAGCATGAAGGCGCTGCATCGGCTGATCGTCACGTCGGCAACCTATCGCCAGTCCTCAAAGGTCCGGCCGGAACTGGCCCAGCGCGATCCGCTCAACGTGCTGCGGGCGCGACAGAGCCGGCTGCGGCTGGAAGCGGAACAGGTGCGCGATACCGCCCTGACAGCGAGCGGGTTGCTCACGCGCGTCGTCGGTGGACCGAGTGTCCGGCCGCCACAACCGGCGGGCGTCTCAGAACTGTCCTATGCCGGCAGCGTGAATTGGATCGAGAGTCGAGGGCCGGACCGCTATCGTCGCGGGGTGTACACAT
>JBBRIK010001056.1:0-2973 GCA_038221045.1 Gemmatales bacterium | reverse complement strand
CCTTGCGCGGTTTCGCGTAGGCTTCCAGCACGGCTGTGTAGTCCACCGTCTGTTTATCGTTCAGGGCATAGGCCTGCGCATGACAGTCCCGGCAGTTCAGGAACTCGTGCGGCCGATGCTGAAAGCGTGCGTGCTCGAACCATTCCGCGGGAATGCTCGAGGGGGCAATCAGTTTGGAATTGACCGTCAGATCGGAGCCATTGGGTTCGACGTGACACTCACCGCAAACGCGCTTGCCTTCCAGCAAAGAGCGCATCGCCCCCGCGACGCGGTCGGGCGTCGAGGAACTGGGGCTCTTGCCCGGCAGCCCCAGCAGCGGCGGCTTCTTCGCGGTCGAATTGCTCCCCGCCAGCAGTTTCGTAACCTCCGCTCGCAGCAGCGTGAGTTGCTGCTCCTGCGGAGCGATTTCTTTCGTTTGCGGGTTGAGGAACTGCTTGTGCGAAACGGCCGGCAACGAGGCGTCGAACTTCAGCGAGTGACAGGCCGCACAGTGATTGTCGAAGTTGATCGGGGCCATGTACGCGCCGGCAATGTGTGGCGGCCTCAACTCGCCGGTCGAGGTGCGTCCGCGGTCCTTCTGACGCAAGGCAAAGAGGTCCGCGTTGCTTTTCTTCGCGAGATCGCTGAGCGGATCATCCGGCATCTCTGCCGCACGGGCCATCGCGTCCTGCTCCTGCCGTGTGTGGCAGTCGGCGCACTGTAGCGCAACCGCGCCATCCGCGCCCTGCCGGCCGCTCAGGGCCGACTTCATCGGGCCGTCGGCCATGTCCTTGACCGTGAATTGCTTGCCGCCCTGAAGCAGCGTGATGCCGTCGGTCATGTGGTACTTGTGATTGAACTTGATCTTGCTCGGGTCCGCCTTCACGCTACGAAATTCCGGATGGTTGTTGGCGAAGGACGTGACGTTTTTCTCGTACTTGCACTGAGCGCCTTCCATCGAGGCTTCGAGGTCCTTGTGGCAGACGTTGCAATGATTGTCGCCGACGCGCTTGAGGGCGAAATTCGCTCCCTTGTGGTCGGTGTGGCAGACGCCGCAGTTGGGCGTCATCGACACCTTCTGATGGGGCGAGTGGATCGCCCCGCCGTTGCCGAGATGACACTCCATGCACTTGGCGTCGCCCTTGAATGAGCCGTCGGCGTCCTTCGCGCCTCCGAAGAGCGAGAAGCTGGTATGGCAGGCGGAACACTCATGCTCGAAGGAGGAATGGACCTTGCAGACACCCCCATGCGAGAAGCGCTTGGAGCCGATGAGAGGCGTCTTGCCGGGAGCGAACATGCTGGCGATCCAGACGACGCTGACGACGCCGGCCACCTTCCACAGGAACGTCTTCGTTTTGAAGACCGGGTCCGGCTTCTTGTAGTAATCGAGCGGGATGCGGGCGGCGACATCTCGCGCTTTGACTCGTGAGCGATCCATGAGTTCGATGTCCGTCAAGGGTCGAGGTTCGTGATCGTTTCGCCGCAGAGTCTCAGGCCGGCCACATCCATTGCAACGTCTTGAATATGTGAACGAACATCAGCACGATCAGGGCCACCGACAGCGGCAGATGGACCCACAGCCAGTTGTGCAGCAGAAAATGCAGGTGCATCTGGTGATCGAGCAGCCGGCGTTCGTCGGCCAACTTCTCCAGTTCATCGACGGCGATATGGGCGCGGGCGTCGAGCTTGAGCCGCAATTCGGTAAAGGCCGTCTTTGAGGAAGCCGCATTGACTAGGACGGAGCCGGACTTCTTGCCCAGGCGAAGATAGTCGGCCAGGATGGTGTTGAAGAAGTGGCGCAGCGGCTCCGAGTTGGGGACCGGCTCGACGACGGTTCGGCTCTGCTTCAATTCGCCATGCGAGCCGCCGAACTCGCGCACCTTGCCGACCCGGAATTCATCGCCGACCGCGGCATGCGCCAGGGCGTGTTCCTCTCGCTGTGCTTGCAGGTAAGCCGCAGGCTCTTCTTTCTCGGATTCCGGCACCCCGCACGTCGAGACGACGAAATGCTCGGCATCGACGACCAGCAGGTTGGCGACGTGATCGATCTGCGAATAAATGGTCTCGACCGGTACCTCGCGGAGCAACTTTTCCGGCAGGTACTGTTGCAGGATGAGGCCGTAGACGCCGCTGATGATGACGATGACGAACAGGGCGAACAGGATGGTCGCCTCGGTGTTCCTGAAATAGAAGCCGGAATGCAGGACGAGCAGCGGCACGGCGAACAGACCGAGCCAGATGTGCGCCCTCATCCACGTCTTGACGGCGCCGACGCGCCAGACGCGATAGTGCTTGCGCGGCCAGAGCAGGAACTCGAACAGGCAGATGCTGCCGCCGAGAACGCCGAACCAGAACAGCCAGCCGGTGGAACCGGTGGGGCGTTGTTGCCAGCCGGTCTCGTTGACGGCCCAGACGTAAAGGAGAATGGTCAGCATCGTGCCGGCGATGAGACCGGCAATCCACCACAGATGCTCGCCCCAGTTCTTGCGAATCAGCACCCTCGAGTCCTCCGTACGCGGCTCGCCGGAAGGCTCCCCGACGCAACTTCTTCCCCGGAAATGACCAGCGACGTTCGATGGTGTGGCTTACCATAACACTGCATCAAGGGAGTGTCAACGCGCTAGATGCGTCTCTCGAATTTTTCTATGCTTCTTGTGATTTGCTTGCAATCGCCTACCCTTCGCGGTAAGGATAATCGTCGGAAGTCCTTCTTGCCGCTTGCGGCGTAGCGCAGAGGAAGACCGCTACGCCGCAAGCGGCAAGATTTGAGGCAGAGAGTGGAGTCAGGAGCCGACATGACTGCATCGAAGAGAAAGCCCATCCTCGCCGCCGCCCTGCTGCTCTGTGCGGGCGGTCTCACCTGGACTCTATCCGCCGCGAAACCTGTCGCCGCGCCGGCGCCTCGGGCTGCCGTCGCGCTGCCGGGCGGCTACGCCGGCAGTTCTTCGTGTTCCGCGAGCGCCTGTCATGGCGGCAATTCGCCGGTGACAGACG
>JBBRIK010001055.1:0-2974 GCA_038221045.1 Gemmatales bacterium | reverse complement strand
GCGCGTGGGCCCGTTGGGGGTGGGGGGGGCTGCGCGGGGGGCTTTTTGGGGTGCGCCTACTGCCGGGGCGCGCCCCCCCCGCCCCCGCCTACCCCGTAAGACGGCCGTCAGGAGAACCGCCTTGTTCTCGCGATTTTTCATCTCCCGACCCATCTTCGCGACCGTGCTGTCCATCGTCATCGTACTGGCCGGCGCGGTGTCCGTCTTTTCCCTGCCGCTGGCTCAGTTCCCCAAGGTGTCGCCTCCGGTCGTCTCCGTCACCTGCAACTATCCCGGGGCCAGCGCCAAGGACGTCGCTGAGGCCGTGGCCGCCCCCATCGAGCAACAGGTCAACGGCGTGGAGGGCATGATGTACATGTCCTCGTCCTGCACCAACGACGGCTCCTACAGCCTGACCGTGACGTTCTACCAGACCATCGATCTGAACATGGCCCAGGTGCTGGTGCAAAACCGCGTCGCCCTGGCCATTCCCTCCCTGCCCGACGTCATCAAGCAGACGGGCGTCACGGTCCGCAAGCGCTCTCCCGATCCGCTGATGGGCTTCGCCATCGTTTCGCCGAAGGGGCGCTACAATCAGCTCTACCTGTCCAACTACACGCTCCGCTTCATCCGCGACGAACTGCTGCGCGTGCCGGGCGTCAGCGACATCAACCTGCTCGGCCAGCGCGATTACAGCATCCGCATCTGGGTCAACCCCTATCATGTGGCTGCACGCGGACTGACGGCGGGCGACGTCGTCAAGGCCGTCCGCGAGCAGAACATCGATCTGGCGATGGGGACGCTCGGCCAGCCCCCCATCGATCAGGGCCAGGATTTCCAGATCACGCTCGACACCCTGGGCCGGCTCAAGACCATCGAGCAGTTCGAGCAAATCGTCGTCAAGGCAATGCCGGACGGGCGGCTGATTCATCTCAAGGACGTCGGCCGCGTCGAACTCGGCGCCAAGAACCAGGACGTCGGCGTCCGCTTCGACCGCATGGATTCGGCCTTTCTCGTCATCTTCCAGACGCCCGACGCCAACGCCCTGGAGACACGGGACCTCGTCGCTGAAAAGATGGCGGAACTGGCGAAGACTTTCCCCGACGATCTCTCCTACGACGTCTCCTTCGACACCACGCCCTACACCCGCGAGTCGATCAAGGAGGTGCTCAAGACGCTGCGCGACGCCGTCATCCTGGTCGCCATCGTCGTGCTGCTGTTCCTGCAAAACTGGCGCTCGGCCGTCATTCCGCTCGTCGCCGTGCCGGTCGCCATCATCGGCACGTTCTCCATCATGGCCCTGCTCGGCTTCTCGCTAAACAACCTGACGCTGTTCGGTCTGGTGCTGGCCATCGGCATTGTGGTCGATGACGCCATCGTCGTCGTCGAGGCGGTCGAGCATCATATCGAGAATGGATTGAGTCCACGCGATGCCACCTTCAAGGCGATGGAGCAGGTCTCCGGCCCTGTCATCGCGGTCGGCCTGGTGCTGTCCGCGGTGTTCTTGCCGTGCGCCTTCATCGGCGGCATCACGGGCATGTTCTTCCGGCAGTTCGCGTTGACGATCGCCGTCTCGACGCTGATCTCGGCTTTCAACTCGCTGACGCTCAGCCCAGCCCTGGCGGCCCTGCTGCTGCGGCCGCATGTCAAGGGACGGGCGGCCCCTCCTCTGCCGCGCCTGTCGTTCATGGCGGCGGGAGCGTGGCTGGCCTACGAGTTCCTCCGGCCCGCGATCAAACCGTATCTGGCGAGCGAGTTCCCTTCCTGGCTGCCGGCCGCGACGGCAATGACGGCGGGAGCGCTGGCGGGATGGTTCGCCGGCCGGCCTCTCAATGTGGGGCTGTCCTGGTTCTTCCGCCTGTTCAATCGCGGCTTCACCCACGCGACGACGGCTTACACGAAGCTCATCAGCATGATGCTGCGCGTCACGGTGTTCGTGCTGCTCGGCTACGCCGGCCTGCTGCTGCTGACCGGACAGCAGTTCGTCAGCACGCCCAAGGGCTTCATTCCCTCGCAGGACATGGGCTATCTACTCGTCAACGTGCAACTCCCGGATTCGGCCTCGCAGGAACGCACCGACGAGGTCCTCAAGCAGATCGAGGACATCTGCCTCAAGGACCTCGGCATCCGCCATGTGACCTCGATCTCGGGTCAGTCGTTCGCGCTGAACGCCTTCGGCTCGAACTTCGGTTCGATGTTCATCAACCTGAAGGACTTCGGCGACCGGCTCGACCCCACTCTCTCCAGCGACGCCATCGCGAACCGGATGCGGGCGGCGTTCGCCAAGGAGGTCTTCGACGCGACGGCGGCGGTATTCGGGCCGCCGCCGGTGCGCGGAGCGGGCCGGGCCGGCGGCTTCGCCTTCGTCATCGAGGATCGCGGCGACCTGGGCGTCCACGAGTTGCAAGCCGAGGTCGATAAGCTCGTTCGCGCCGCCTCCCAGGAGAAGGAACTCGTCGGCACTTTCTCCGTCTTCCGGGCCAACGTCCCGCAACTGTACATCGACCCCGACAAGGCCCAGTGTCTCCAGCGCGGCGTTCGGCTCAACGACTTCTCCGAGATGTTGCAGGTCTATCAAGGATCGCTGTACGTCAACGACTTTAACATGTTCGGCCGCACCTGGCAGGTGATCGTCATGTCCGACGATCGGCATCGCCTTTACCCCGAACAGTTGAAGCGTCTGAAGACACGCAATGTTCGCGGCCAGATGGTGCCGCTCGGCTCGCTGGCCGACGTCAAGGAAGTGAATGGCCCGTTGGTGCTGACGCGCTACAACATGTATCCGGCCGCGACAATCAACGGCAACGCCGCTCCCGGCGTCAGTTCGCACCAGGCCATCGACTTGATGGAGACCCTGGCCAAGGACCGGCTCCCCGGCGCGATGAAGACCGAGTGGACCGACATGTCGTTCCTCGAAAAGCTGGCCGGCAACACGGCTATCGTGATCTTTGGCTGCGCCGTCGTCATGGTGTTCCTGGTACTGGCGGCCCAGTAC
>JBBRIK010001054.1:0-2981 GCA_038221045.1 Gemmatales bacterium | reverse complement strand
GTTCTGCGACACCGGCAGCCGGCCGAACTCGCCCGCCCAGAGGACAATCGTGTCGTCCAGTAAGCCACGGCGTTCGAGGTCGCGAATCAGGCCGGCGGTCGGCAGATCGGTTTTACCGCACACCTTCTCCAGGTCCGTCTTGAGCTTGCTATGCGTGTCCCAGACCTGTCCCTCCTGATCCGGGTAGACATGCACGAATCGCACTCCCGCCTCAATGAGCCGGCGAGCCAGCAGGCAGCGTTTTCCGTAGCCGGCAGTGTGGTCGTCATCCAACCCATAGAGCTTGCGGATGGACTTCGGCTCGCGCGTAACGTCGAGTGCCTCGGCCGCTGACAGTTGCATGCGGGCGGCCAGTTCGTAGTTGCGGATGCGGGCATCCAACTCGCTCTCACGGACAAACCTCTTGCGGTGTTCCTCGTTGAGCTTCGCCAGGAAATCGAGGTCGTCCCGGCGCGCTGCCGGGTCGAGTCCCGCCGGGGGCGTCAGGTTGGGCACAGGCGCTCCCTTCGAGCTGAACTCGGTCCCGCCATACAGGGCAGGCAGCCCGCCCGCCGACCAACTGAGCGAACCGGCGGTGTCATAGCCGGTCGGGTCGCGCAGCACGACGTAGGCGGGCAGGTTCTGGCTCGACGTTCCCAACCCATAACTGACCCAGGACCCGAGCGAAGGCCGGCCAATGGTGAACTTGCCGGTGTTCAGCATCACCATGCCTTCGGTGTGGTTGTCGTGCCCGGTGTGCATCGACCGCACCAGGCAAAGGTCGTCGGCGAGAGTCGCTATGTGCGGGATCAACTTCGACAGTTCCATGCCGCAGGCCCCGTGGCGACGGAAGCGGAACGGACTGGCCAGTAGCAGATCGGAGTTGCCGGGAAGGAACTTATCGACGGCGTGGGGTGCCTTCTGACCGCCGCGCTTCTGCAACTCCGGCTTGGGATCGAACAGATCCATCTGGCTGGGTCCGCCCGTCTGCGCCAGCAGGATGATCGCCCTGGCGCGGGCCGGGAAATGCCCTGGGCGGGAGCGCAGGTCAAGATCGCGATTCGGTGTCGATGCTCGGGTCTCGCCGTGCATCAAGTGCGACAGAGCGAGTCCGCCGAAGCCAAGACCGCTCCCAAGCAATTCGCGCCGCGATAGGAAGCCGTGCATGATCTTTTTCACTCAACGTGGAGAAATTCATTCGTACAGAGAAGCATGTGACACAGGTGAGCGAGTACTCGCCCGGCCCGCTCTTTCGAGGGGGAAGCGGAATAACGGTGGGCATGACGCTCCATCAGTTCGACACCCCATTTCGCTTCGAGAGAGGTAGGCGGCCGGCTCAGGGCCAGGCGGAAGGCTGTGTGAATCTGGGTCGCCGGCGCGTCCCCGGCCAGATGCGTCACCCGCCGTGCAAAGTGTTCGCTCAACTCGATCACCGAGGCGTCGTTCAGCAGCGTCAGGGCCTGGGACACTGCCACCGACGTTGACCGGCTGGTGCAGTTGGTCCCCATCAACGGCTGGTCGAAGACGGCCAGGAGCGACAGCGTGAAGTTCCGCCGCGCGTAGAGATAGAGGCTCCGACGCCCTTTCCCGCCCGGCGTCGATTGCGCGCGGGCAATCACTACCGTCCCATCGGCGCGGCCCTCGATGGGGACGTATGGCCCGCCCAGGCTGCGGTCGAGTTTGCCGGACACGGCCAGCATGGCGTCGCGGATGACCTCCGATTCGAGCCGACGGAGCCGCGCCCGTCCGAGGAGGTGGTTGTCCGGGTCCACCTCTTCCGAGAGTGGCCCTGCATGCGTTGCCTGACGGTAGACGGTTGACGTCATGATAAGTCGATGCAGCGGTTTGAGCCGCCAGCCGTTGCGGATCAATTCACCGGCCAGCCAGTCGAGCAGTTCGGGATGCGTGGGGGGCGTCCCCAACTGGCCGAGGTTGCCCGGCGTGGCGACGATGCCCTTTCCGAAGTGATGGTGCCAGAGGCGGTTGACCAGCACCCGTGCGACCAGCGCCGACGCCGGGCTGTCCGGCGCGGTCAACGCCTTCGCCAGCGCCAAGCGCCTTGGACCGGACCCCATCGCCTCGGAAGGATTCGCCAGCACCGTAGGCAGGCCAGGTTCCACCTCGACGCCGGGGGTGTCGAGATTGCCTCGCCGCAACAGGTGCGTTGGCGGGGCGGCCCCGACATCGTGGAGCGCCTGGATCTTCTCCACCTCTTGACGGCGGCCGCGCAATTCGGCGATCTGCTGTTCGAGGTCGTCATGGGTCAACCGGTCGGCCGGAGTCAGGGCAGCGGTCACTTCCTCCGCCTTCACTTGCAACTGGGGCATCACCCGCTGGACGAGGGCCTTCTGAGCCTCGTTGCGCCGCGCCGCGTCAATGGCCAGCGCGGCCTGATAGTCAGTCCGGAGCGCGGCCGGCAGGGCCGCCAGCTTTCCCGCGGACAGTCGCTGCTCGTGGACGCGCCGGAGAGACCCCAGTTTCCCGTTCAGGTCGCTGGCCCGGCGGTCGAGGTCGGCATTGACGCGCTTGATTTCTTCGGCCTCCTTCGCCGTCGAAACGACGAGGTGGCGGAACTGCGGCTGAACCCATTTCGCGGGGTTGTAGGCCGGCGTCAGGAAGGCCATCAAGCGGTAGTAATCCTTCTGCGTGATGGGATCGAATTTGTGGTCGTGGCAGCGGGCGCAGGCAAACGTCAGACCCAGCACGTTGCTGCTGACAATCTCGACCGTGTCGAAGAGTACCTGATAGCGCTCCAGCGGACGATTGCGCTCATAGTTGAAGGTGCCGTCCACGGCAGTACGCAGGAAGCCAGTCGCCGTCAGCAGTTCCTTCTGCTCGGGCGTGAAGACGGTATCCTTGGACCACGCGAATAGTTGATCGCCGGCAAGTTGCTCGACGAGGAAGCGGTCGTAAGGTTTATCGGCGTTGAGTGCGCGCACGACAGAATCGCGGTAGCGCCACATGCCTTCACGCGGAGCGCCGCCGTTGACGTCGTTATCGGT
>JBBRIK010001053.1:0-2983 GCA_038221045.1 Gemmatales bacterium | reverse complement strand
ATCACGAAACTGTACGCATGAATCGCCGCTTGCAGCTTTGCATCGAACCCGGATTCCGCTTCCCATTTTCTCGCGGCGCGGCACGATAGAGGGGCCTTGTGCATCCATGCAGGAAGAGACGATGAGCAACGCCAACGCGGCTCCCGAAGCGCTGATCGCTCTCGCTCGTGACGACGGGCCGGCGCGCGGCGAACTCCTCGAGCGCTATCGGCCCTACCTGACGCTGCTGGCGCGTGTTCAGATCGGCCGGCAACTTCAAGGCAAGGTCGATGCCGACGACCTCGTGCAGGAGACGTTCCTTCGCGCTCATCGCGAGTTTGCCGGCTTTCGCGGTCAGACCGAACCGGAGTTGACGGCATGGCTGCGGACCATCCTCTCGACCAACCTCGCCATGCTGGTCCGCCATTACCTCGGCACACAGGCGCGGAATCCCGCGCTCGAACAGCGCCTGGCCGACGCCGTCGATCATTCCTCCTGGGCCATGGGCCGAGAGCTGGCCGCCCCCATTAGTTCGCCCAGCCAGCAAGCCTCGCGCCGCGAACAGGCGGTATTGCTGGCCGACGCACTCGATAAGCTGCCTCCGGACTATCGCGAGGTCATCGTCCTGCGTCATCTCGAACAGTTGGCGTTTCCCGAAGTCGCCTTGCGCATGGGCCGATCGCTCGACAGCGTCAAGAAGCTCTGGGTTCGCGGGCTGGCATCGCTCCGACGGCTTCTGGAGGACCAGGCATGATCGCCGAACTGCCCGACGATCCGCGCGTCATCGAAGCGGTCGAGGAATATCTGACGGCCCTCGAAGCGGGCCAGCGGCTCGACCTGCTCGCGTTCCTCCAGAAACACGCCGCTGTGGCCGAGCCACTGCGCGAGTGTCTCGCCGGTCTCCAGATGGTACATGCCGCGACTCCCGCCTTGCAGGGCGAACCATCGCCCTTTGGCCCTCATATGGAGCCGCTCGGCGATTATCACCTGATTCGCGAGATTGGCCGCGGCGGCATGGGTGTCGTCTACGAAGCGATGCAACTCTCGCTCGGACGCCGGGTCGCGCTGAAGGTGCTGCCATTCGCGGCAGCGCTTGATCCGCGCCAGTTGCAGCGCTTCAAGAACGAGGCCCAGGCGGCCGCTCATCTGCATCATCCAAACATCGTCCCGGTCCATGCGGTCGGCTGCGAGCGGGGCGTTCACTACTACGCCATGCAGTTCATTGATGGCCGCAGCCTTGCTTCTCTCCTCGATGAGATGCGCGAGTCGTCTCGGTCGGCTTTCGCGGAAAATAAGCCAGATCCGAAGGAATTTGGAGAGACGAGCGTCTACGCTCCGCAGAGGGCGAGTGCCTCCTCCGTTCTGGCCGCTCATCCCGTTTCCGGGTCGGAGTCGGGGCGAGGCGACAAGGAGGGGGCGACGGCCGCCACCCTGTCAACCCACCGCGACGGCCGGGGCAAGGCGTTCTTTCGCTCGCTGGCCGTCCTCGGCATCAGCGCGGCTCGCGCGCTCGATCACGCGCATCAACTCGGCGTCATTCATCGGGACGTCAAGCCGGCCAACCTGATGCTGGATCGCGAAGGCGTTCTCTGGGTGACCGACTTCGGACTCGCGCTGGTGCAGAACGACGTCGGCCTGACTCGAAGCGGCGAGCTACTCGGCACACTGCGGTACATGAGTCCCGAACAGGCGCTGTCGAGGCCGGCCCTCGTCGATCATCGCACGGACGTCTATTCCCTCGGGGCCACGCTCTACGAGTTGTTCACTCTCCAGCCGGTCTTCGAGGGTCAGGATCGGCAGGAGTTGATGCGCCGCATCGGCGAGGACGACCCCACGCCTTTGCGACGCCTGGACGCCGCCATTCCCGAGGAGTTGGAGACGATCGTCCTCAAGGCCCTGGCGAAGACGCCGCCGGAGCGCTATCCCAGCGCCGGCGAGTTGGCCGACGACCTTCAGCGCTTCCTCGACGATCAGCCCATCCACGCTCGCCGGCCGACGCTCGCCGAGCGGACGGCGAAATGGGCGCGACGGCATCGTTCTCTCGTCGTCTCGGCCATCGCCCTGTTGCTGCTGCTCGTCGCCGGACTCGGCGTCAGTACGCTGTTGATCGCGAAGGCGTATGACCGCGAGCGCGATCGAGCGGAAGAGGCGCGGGAGCAGCGGGCGCGGGCGGAGGAGAGTTTCCAGCGCGCGCGTCAGGCGGTTGATTTCTTCGTGCAGATCAGCGAAGAGGAATTGGCGAAGAATCCCGCCTTGCAATCCGTTCGCCGGAAGATGCTCGAGGTGGCCCTGATTTACTATCAGGACTTCATCGCCCAGCGAGCCGACGATCCCGCGCTGCGCTCGGAACTCGCCGCCAGCCACGAGCGGGTGGCCAGCATCGTTCAGGATTTGATTACGCTTCAGGGACGGCACGACCTCAACCTGTTGAACGTCCGCGAAGTGCAGGAAGCTCTGGATTTGAGCGCTGATCAGAGGCAGCAGTTGCGCGACCTCAACGGACAATCGGGTACGAAACGGCGCGAGGAGTACGAGGATTTTCGCAAGTTGAGCCTGGAGGACCGGCGGCAGCGACTGTTGGAGCAGGCTCGTTCTCACGAACAGGCGGTGGCGAAGATCCTGACGAGCAAGCAAACGCAGCGTCTGAAACAGGTCGGCTTGCAGCATCGCGGGGCGATTGCCTTCCTCGACGTGACGGTGGCCGACGCGCTACAGTTGACCGTGAAGCAAAAGGACGCGATTCGCAAGCTGCTCGACGAGACGGGTCCGCCGCGCGGTCCGGGCGGCTTCGAGCGGCCCTCAATGCACACACGCGGGCGAACGGAGGCGCATTTACGGGACGTCGCGGCTCGCGCCCTGGCCGTGCTGACCGCGGCGCAGAAGAAACGTTGGCAAGAGATGATCGGCGAGCCAGTCTCGATCCCGTACCGTCTTGTGCTGTCCGACGGCGTTGGTCTGCCGTCCGGACCAGGACCGCGTTGAAGGAGAGGACGTAAGTCCAGAT
>JBBRIK010001052.1:0-2994 GCA_038221045.1 Gemmatales bacterium | reverse complement strand
GTCCGCAGGTAGAACGGCACTCCGGCCCAGCGCCAGTTGTCGATGAACAGACGCAGGGCGATGAAGGTCTCCGTCATGGAGTTGACCGACGCCGGCGGGATGGGTTCGCCGCGCCCCTGAGAATAGGCGCGGACCTCATGGCGATAACCGGGGACGCGCTTGCCGTACTCATCGCCCTCGATGTACTGGCCGCGAACGACGTTCTCCCGCACCGCTGCCGCACTCATGGGTCGAAGGGAGTGAAGGACGCTGGCCTTGGCGTCGCGGACGACGTCGGGATCGAGCGAGTAGGGCGGCTCCATGGCGGCGACGCACAGCACCTGGAGCATGTGGTTCTGCACCATGTCGCGCAGCGCCCCGGCCTGTTCGTAGTAGCCGACCCGGCTGGCGATGATGCCGCCGGTGTCGGAATCGTACTGCGTGACGCCTTCCTCCTCGGCCACGGTGATCTGGACGTGGTCGATGTATTTCGCGTGCCAAAGCGGCTCGAAGATCGAGTTCGCGAAGCGCAGCACCAACAGGTTCTGGACGGTCTCCTTGCCGAGATAGTGATCGATGCGATAGGTCTGGCTCTCGGCGAAGGCAGCGGAGACGTCTTTCAGGACTTGCCGGGCGCTGTCGAGGTCGCGGCCGATGGGCTTCTCGATGATGACGCGTGTAAAGGCGAGGTCGTCTTCGGGCTTGACCATGCCGGAATCGCGCAGGTGCGTCACCGAGGCTTGCACGAGGAAGGGAGGCACGGCGAGATAGAAGACCCGGCTTCCGGCCGTGCCGAACTGGACGTCCACGGCTTCGAGTCGGGCCTTGAGTTTGGCATAGGCCGAGGCGTCGCCGAAGCTGCCAGGGACGTAAAAAAGCGAGCGCGAGAAGTCCTCCCAGTGGCTCTCGTCGATGGGCTGGCGCGAGAAGCGCGTGATGCCGTCGCGGGCGCGATTGCGAATGTAGTCGTCGGGATTGGCTGCCGCCTTGCCTTCGTCGGTGGACGGCAGACCGAAACAGACGACGGCGAAGTGCGAGGGCAGGACGCCATCGACGTTGAGGTTGTAGACGGCGGGGAGGAGCTTGCGCCAGGCCAGGTCGCCGTCGCCGCCGAAGATGACGAGAACGCACGGCTGCGGCAACCTTGAAGCGCCCGAGACAGGGTCGAGAACCATGATGAGCGTTCCTCACTGAATGGAAACCGGCTGTCCAGGCGAGCAGAGGGCGTGAGTCCCCATCGAATTGCTCCGATGGGGACTCACGCCCCCTCTTTTCAACGTCCGCTTTCAGCGCTTGCGCGTCAACTCCTTGACGACCTTGAAACTCTCATCGCCGACCACGACGACGTCGGCCATGCCGAGGAACAGCCCCGTCCCCAGCACGCCGGGAATGGCCTTGATCTTCGCTTCGAGCGCGTGCGCATCGGCAATCGGATCGGTGCCGCAATCGAGGATGTAGCACTGGTTGTCGGTCTTCAGCGGCTCGCCCTTATCGTTGCTCCACAGTTTCGGACGCAGGCCGAGGTCCTTCAACTTCTTCTCGCACAGAGGCCGGGCGAACGGGGCGACTTCGACCGGCAGCTTGTCGCGCGCCCCGAGCTGCGGGACGAGCTTCTTTTCCTTTTCGGTGTGGTTAAACAGCACGACGAACTTCTTCGAGGCGGCGGCGACGACCTTCTCGCGAATCAGCGCCCGTCCCCACCCCTTGATGAGATCGAGGTTGTGATCGCATTCGTCTGCACCATCGACGCAGACGTCGATGCCGCCGGCCGCGATGGCGTCGCCCAGTTCGAGCAGCGGAATGCCAAGTTCCCGAGCCAACTTGTCGGAGGCGTCGGAAGTCGGCACGCCCCGGACCTTGAGGCCGTTCTTGACACGAGCGCCGAGGAGTTTGATGAACTCAGTCGAGGCGCGGCCGGAGCCGAGGCCGACGATGGTGTCGTCCTTGACGAACTCCAAGGCGCGTTCGTAAATCGTCATGGCGAGATTCCTCTTGCCGCTTGCGGCTTTGCACGCAAATGCAAAGCCGCAAGCGGCGGTCGTTCTCTCAATGCCCGCCGAACTTGCGGCGCATCGCCTGCACGATCTTCCAGGCGAAGACTTCCTCGTGGCGCGACGTGAAGCGCGAGTAGAGCGACGTCGTCAGCACGGGACAGGGCACGCCCTCGTCGATGGCGGCCAGCAGCGTCCAGCGGCCCTCGCCGGAGTCGGGCACGCCGTGCGCCTTCAGCGAATGCTCCTCGATCGGCAGGTCCTTGTTCTCCAGGAACGCCTCGGCCGTCAGGTCCAGCAGCCAAGACGCGATGACGCTGCCGCGCCGCCAGTTCTCGCAGATGGCCTGGAGGTCGAAGTCGTACTTGTAGTGGTCCGGGTCGCGCAGCGGTGTCTCCTCGGCGCTGTGCGCGGAGGCGGCCTTGTTGCCGATGTTGGCATGCTTGATGATGTTGAGGCCCTCGGCGTAGGCGGCCATGATGCCGTACTCCATGCCGTTGTGGACCATCTTGACGAAGTGGCCCGCTCCCGACGGCCCGCAGTGCAGATAGCTGTCGGCGGAGGTGCCCGTGGCAGTGATCTCCGCGCCTTCCATGCGCTTGCCGTTCGCATCGACGCCCGTGATCTGCTTGACCTTGGTGGGGGCGACGCCGCTGGAGCCGGGCGCGATGGCCTTGAAGATAGGCCCGAGGCGATCGACGGCGGCCTTGTCGCCGCCGATCATCAGGCAGTAGCCGCGGATCAGGCCCCAGACGCCGCCCGACGTACCCACGTCGAGGTAGTCGATGCCCTTGGCCTTCAGCTCCTTGCTGCGGCGGATGTCGTCGATGTAGTAGCTGTTGCCGCCGTCGATCAGGGCGTCGCCCTTCTGCAGCAGGGCCGTGTACTTCGGGATGACATGGTCCACCGCGCCGGCCGGGATCATCAGCCAGATGGCGCGAGGCCCCTTCAGCTTGGAGATCATTTCCTCGGGGCTGGCCGCGCCGACGACCTTGCCGCCGCTCTTCTCCATCCCCTGCTTGAT
>JBBRIK010001051.1:0-2997 GCA_038221045.1 Gemmatales bacterium | reverse complement strand
GCACAAGTGAACAGAGTCGGATCGAAAAAAGGGGAGGCACGATTGCGGAATCAATCGTGCCTGCCCTTTTTTGCAATTCCCTTGAAGAAAGTGGGGAGACGGACGCGGCTTATCGACGCGGCCAGAGTCCGCGTGTAAGCTGAGGTCGGGCGGACTGCCCGCCGTTTTCTCGTTCACTCTCCCGACGTCGAGGGATTTGCCGTGGCCGCTGGCTTCCCGGAAACCTACGAGCAGATTCGCGCGATGCGCGCCGCGCTCGACCCGCTGTTCAAGGAGATCGAAAAGGTCATCGTCGGCCAGCGGACGATGGTCGAACGTCTGCTCATTGGCCTGCTGACCGGCGGCCACGTCCTCCTCGAAGGTGTACCCGGCCTCGCCAAGACGCTGACCGTTCGCACCCTGTCGCAGGCGCTGCGGCTCTCCTTCAGCCGCATTCAGTTCACGCCCGATCTGCTGCCCGCCGACGTCGTCGGCACTCAGATTTACAACCCGCGCTCCGGCGAGTTCAGCGTCAAGAAGGGGCCCATCTTCGCCAACCTCGTCCTGGCCGACGAGATCAATCGCGCTCCGGCCAAGGTGCAATCGGCCCTGCTCGAGGCGATGCAGGAAAAGCAGGTCACCATCGGCGAACACTCGCACGCACTGGAGCAACCCTTCCTCGTGATGGCGACGCAGAACCCCATCGAACAGGAAGGGACGTATCCTCTGCCTGAGGCGCAGGTCGATCGCTTCATGCTCAAGATCAAGCTGGGGTATCCGAGTAAGGACGAGGAACTGGCCATTCTGAATCGCATGGAGTCGGTCGAGCCGAAACTGGAGGTCAACTCGATCCTGGCCGCCTCCGACGTCTTCCGTCTCCGCGCCGCTCTCGATGGCATCTACGTCGATGAAAAGATCAAGCGTTACATCGTCGATGTGGTGCATGCCACCAGACGCCCGCAGGAATACGACCTCGACCTCGGACCTTACATCCAACTCGGCGCCAGCCCGCGCGCGACGATTTTCCTGACGCGGGCCGCCAAGGGCCAGGCGTTCCTCGAAGGGCGGGGATATGTGACTCCGCAGGACGTGAAGACGATCGGCTACGATGTGCTGCGTCATCGCATCAGCATCACCTACGAGGCCGAGGCGGAGGATTTGAACGCCGAGGCGCTGCTCAAGCGCATCTTCGATCAACTCAAGGTTCCCTGAGTTTGCCGTCCACATACACCTGCTCGACGCGCAGATCTTTCGACAGCACGAGCAAGTCCGCTCGCTTGCCTACCTCGATGCTGCCAATTTCGCGATCCCAGCCGGCGATGCGAGCCGGTGTCAGGCTGGCCATACGAACCACCTCGACCAGCGGCACGCCCGTCAGTTCTTGAAATGTCCTGACGCAGTGATCCATGCCAACAACGCTGGAGGCGAGCGACCGGCCATCGGGCATGATGCCGACGCCGTCGCGCTTCACGATCACTTCGCCGCCGTCGCGTGGACCGAAGAAATACTCCCCGTCCGGCATGTCGAGGGCGCGGTTGCAATCGGTCGCGAGAGCGAGTCGATCCGGCCCCTTGATCTTGTGCGCCAGCAGCAGCAACTCGCGCTGGAGATGCTTGCCATCCGCAATCACCTCGGTCGTCAAGTCGTCGAAGAACAGCGTCGCCTCCATCACGCCGCCGCGCATCGGGTAGGTCTGGGTTTGTCTCAGACGAGCGCGATCGGACATGGCGCAATAGAGATGATCGACGTGGCGAACGCCCCAGGACAGCGCCTGTTCCATCTGCTCGAAGGTGGCGTGACTGTGGCCGGCGTTGCAGCGAATACCGCGCTCGCGGCAGGCGCGAACGAAGCCCTCCGCGCCGGGCAGTTCCGGCGCGACCGTCGCTGTCGCAATGGCGTCGGCGAAGGAGAGATAGTCGGCGTACTCGGCCGGATCGGGAACGCGGAGCGAAGAGGCCGGATGACAGCCCGCCGCCTCATGGCCGAAGTAGGGGCCGTAGAAATGAGCGCCAAGGACGCGCGCTCCGCCGGTATCCTCTTTCTGGAAACGCCGGCAGAGGTCGAGAACGGCGAGGATCTGATCGTGGCGGGCGACGGTCGTCGTCGGCAGCAGGCTGGTGGTGCCGTGGCGCAGGTGAGCGCGGCAGACAGTGCGAAAGGCGTCGGCGTCGCCGTCCATGAAGTCGGCATCGCCGCCGCCGTGGACGTGCAGGTCGATAGAACCCGGAACGAGATAGCGCTCGCCGAGGTGGATTGTCGAGCCGCTGGGGGCCAGTGACACGGAGGTATCGCGGATGGCGCTGATGCGGCCATCGGTCACTTCCACTTGGCCGCCGATCAGGAGGCGATCCGCGAGGACAATCGTTCCGCCCATGAAGACAAAGGCAGACATGGACACTCGCCCTGGAATGGATGTTGAATGGCTTCAGCTTCTCGCGTTAAGATACGAGCAGAGGCGTTTTCACACTTCCGGGAGGTGCGACGATGAGCAACAACGGGAGAAATTTTGAGGTTCCGATAGTCCCCCCGGAATTCTTCGAGAACCAGCGCAATTTTCCACCCGAACAACTCATGCGATACGCCGGGCAGTACATCGCCTGGAGTCTCGATGGCGCACACATCCTGGCCAGCGGACAGACGATGGAAGAGGTCGAGGAGAAACTGCTTGCAGCCGGCATCAAGCCGAGTCATGTCCTTGGCGATTTCATTCCTGACACCGATGCGCTGTTCTCCTAATGGCCCTTCACTTTCACTATCGCCTGGTTCGGATTGGCCACTCGGTCGTCTCCCTGGGGAGTCGATGGGTTCGTCCACGGCCAATCATCGGTGTTACTCTGATCGGTCCTTCGGACAGCCGATTCCGAAATGCTCTTCTGGATTCTGGAACGGATGACACACTCTTTCCAGAACGCCTGGCGGCCCAGATTGGGATTGGTCTCGTCCGCGACGGCGAGAACAGCCAGAACCGTACTCAGTCCGATCAGCTTCAGCATGGCTTTCCCCCGAAAAAGAAGAGGG
>JBBRIK010001050.1:0-2999 GCA_038221045.1 Gemmatales bacterium | reverse complement strand
AATGGGAAAAAAGCTGTCAGTTGGACAGCCCAGAGTACTCCTCTCCCGGATAGCACATCCCCCGGCCCGGCCAATCTTTCGTTCAACGACTTCCCACGGCATGACGGAAAGATCTCCCCTATCCACCCAGACGATTCACACTCCGGCAAATCGTCTCGGTTGTCAGGAGACGTTGTCGAGGATCGCCTGGAGTGCGCTCAGATTGCCACCGCGCCCAAAATAGACTTCGACAGGGAAAGGCCCCTCATTCATGGAGATGGCGTGTTCATGGACCCAGTAACGCATGCCTCGCTCATCGAGCAGCCGCCGCAGTTCGGCGAGTTGATCGAGGGGCACCTAAAGATACGGACCCGTTGGGCCTCCATGCAGGACTTGCAGCGGTTTCGTCGTTGTGATGTCCGTCATCGTGTCGCCCTCTCCACGGCGCGTTTGCGTCGATGAAACTATTCTATCCCAGCCAGGCCGGCATCTCCCCGGCCGGCGGCAGCTTGACTACGCTGAGACTGCTGATCTGCGGATGCGCCTTCACCTCCTGTAGGGCTTCCTCCGGCGGCAGATTGTCGAGGTTCAGCACCGCGATCGCCTCGCCGCCCGGCATCTGACGGCCCACGGTCATCTGAGCGATGTTGACGTTGTGCTTGCCGAAGATCGTGCCGATGAAGCCGATCAGGCCAGGAACGTCCCGATGCGTGAACAGCAGCAAGACGCCGTCGAGGTAGGTGTCGAGTTGATACGGCCCAAGCTGCACCAGCCGCAGGAACTGATTGCCGAACAGCGATCCCGCTGCCGTGTAACTCTTCTTGTCGGTCGAGACGTCGGCGCGAATGAGCGTGGATAGATCCCCCTTCTTCGGGTTGCTCTGCTCGATGATCTCGATGCCGCGCTCACGGGCCAGCAACGTCGCGTTGACGATGTTCACCTGCTGATCGAGACGAGACTCAAGCAGACCCGCGGCGAAGGCGGACGTCAGCAATCGCGTACTTTTCCGCGCGACCTCGCCGCGATAGAACAGTTCGGCCTTGCGGATCGCGCCCTGGCACATCTGGGCGTGCAACAGGCCGAGGCGGCGGGCCATGTCGATGTAGAGCCGCAGTTCCTCCATCTCGGCACGATCGACGGCCGCCATGTTGACCGCGTGCTGGATGACGCCCTTTTGCAGGAAATCGATCAGCAACTGGGCCGCCTCCAGAGCTACCGACAGTTGCGCCTCATGCGTCGAGGCCCCCAGATGCGGCGTCACGACGACGTTGGGCAGTTTCAACAGGGGATGATCGGCGGGCGGCGGCTCCTGCACGAAGACGTCGAGGGCGGCCCCGGCAATGTGGCCGGACTTCAGCGCCTCGGCCAGCGCCTCCTCATTGATGATGCCGCCGCGAGCGCAGTTGATGACGCGCGCTCCCTTTCTCATCTTCGCCAGCCGGGCGGCGTCGAGAAGGTTGCGTGTCTCATCCGTCAAGGGCGTATGGACGGTCAAGTAGTCGCAGCGCGGCAACAGTTGCTCGATGTCGGCGACCGCCTCGATGCCGAGCTGGCCTGCGCGCTCGGGCGACAGGAAAGGATCGAAGCCGACAATTTTCATGTCGAGTCCGGCGGCACGGCGGGCGACCTCGCGGCCGATGCGTCCCAGGCCGACGACGCCGAGCGTCTTGCCGGCGAGTTGCGTCCCCATGAACTTGTTGCGCTCCCACTTCCCAGAGCGGAGACTCGCGTCAGCGGCGGGGATGTGGCGCGACAGCGACATCAACATGCTGATGGTATGCTCGGCGGTCGAGAAGGTGTTGCCGCCCGGCGTGTTCATGACGACGACACCCTTGCGTGTCGCGGCCCCCACGTCGATCGTATCGACCCCGACGCCGGCGCGGACGATGGCGCGAAGCTTTCCTGGATTGTCGAGCAGGTCGGCCGTGATCTTCGTCTGGCTGCGGACGATGACGCCGTCGGCGGCGCGGAGAGCTTCCTTGAGGGTTTCGCCTGTCAGACCCGTGCGCTCGTCCAGTTCGATACCAGACTGCCGCAACAGGTCGATTCCCTGGCTTTCCAGCTTGTCACAAATGAGTACGCGTGACATGGTTGACTCGCTTCTTACTATGTTCTGCCCAGAAAATGGCCAAGCTGCTTCCTGCGGAGGTCAAGACGCCCCATTCGACGTGACATAAGCAACGCGCCAGACCTGAACGAGGCAATCATCCGGAGAGACCGAGTAGATCACTTCAAGGGGAGCTACTTCAAGCCGCCGGAAGTCACCCAATGGTTCTCCCACGGAGAGAGGTTGATGGCGCAGCAGGCGATCGATCTCGTGAGAAGCGCGCGTGACCGCGTTCCGATCCCAGGCGTTCATCCAGATAAGCGCTAATTGATCCTGGGCAATGGGAACGTAACTCACATAGAAGGGCATTACTCCTCCTCGACGAGTTGCTGAATGTGTTCATTCAAGTCGGCGAGTTCCCTGGGGTTCTTGGTCAGTGTCGTGAGATGCTCGAAGATTTCGCGTAGGGTCTTGCCTCCTTCCTCGGTTCCTCCGTGGCGTTCGAGTTCGGCAAGCTCTGCCTCGGTGGCCCGCGCGGTCAGAGGCATCGAACGGGGTGGAGTGAAGAACCCGAGCAGGTTTCCCTGCTTGTCGCGAAGTTCCGTTTGCTGTTTCGCCTGCAGCAAGACAGCCGACACCGCATCGTCGAGAGTCAGGACAGCCATGAGGCACCTCCAGAAATCATCTCGAATTATACCACGAGCGGGGCTTTGATTGACTGAGCGAACACTCGTTGGGCCGCGCTCACCGCGCCTGGCTCCGTGGGATGGCCCATCTCCAGAAGCACCAGTTCCAGCCCCCCCAGCCCGGCCAGCGCGCCGCACGGGCGCGGTCGAGGGCGGCTCGCGACTTCCCCTCGTTTGGGGCGTGTTCAAGCGGTCGGCTGTTCCACTTCTTTCGCGGCAGGTTGCTTCCCGTTGTCGAGGTTCCCCGATGGATACAGATGCGTCCTATCGTGCGCTACCAGGGAAAT
>JBBRIK010001049.1:0-3001 GCA_038221045.1 Gemmatales bacterium | reverse complement strand
GTCGCGGCTAACCACCCTGAGGTATCGGTGAGGAGGGTCGTGCCGGACTTGCCGAGACAGCGGATGTTCGCCAGACTCCGCATTCCCGGAAGAGAGGGAAAAAGAGGACTAATGCGAATATCCATTCTGGCCGATATACGAAGAGAAGATGTGACAGACTGCAGGGCCGCCCGCAAGGCGCCTTCGGCTAGTAAGGAGACCCGCTCGATGGTCCGGTCATACTGGAATGGGTCGCTCGTGGTAGTCCTGGCGCTGGTGGCGACGGCGAGCGCGCAAACGCCTGCCCCGCCTCTGGAATCGCCGGTGAAGCCTGGCGACCGCTTGCTCACCGTACAGGAGTTGAATCGTCCGCCCGAGGTCTGCCGGCTCGTCCGCAACTGGAGTATGCCCGACGGCACTCAGGCTTATCAGGTGCAGGCGGTCGATACCGGCGAGATGATCACCATTACCGAGAATGGCACCCTGGCGGCGCCGCCCTCGTCCGGCCATCGCATCCGCGCCGTCGCCACGCGGATTTATCACTGGGGCAAATCCTTCCGATCGCCGACGGGCGTGCCGACGCCGCCCGCCGAGGTCGTCGCCTCCACGCCTCTGGAATCGGCCGTCGCCGAGAAGTTGGTGCCAGGCGACACGCGCGTCAACCTGCCGATGCCGACCATGACGGAAACGGTCCCCGCGCGTCCTCTCTCGACTGCGGAACTGCTCGCTTCTCCCATGAAAGGCCACACCAGTCCGGCCCCTGTGGTTGCGACACTTCCCAGGGAACGAAAGCCGGTTCACGCGGTATCCACCTCGTTGCAAAAGACGAGTGCGACGTCTTCCACACCGCCCGCCGAGCGGCACTGGCCGAGCGCGTTCTCGGGACAATCCTCTGAGAACGTCGCCGTCCTGCCGCCCACCGAGCCGATCGCGGTCCAGTCTCAGCCTGTGCCGCAGCCTCCGCCGCCTTCGGCTCCCGTCGCCATGCCGCTCACCGCCGCGCCCTCCTGCGACCCGGTGACCTCAACAGTCGAAGGGCCTTGCGACCCGAAACGACCCTGGTTGAAGAAAATCTTCAACAAGAAGGATCCCTGCGCCAAGGACCCCTGTTGTCAGGGTGCCAGCGTCGCCGATCCCTTGATGGTCCCTGGCGTTCCCTCGACTCCCCAGACGGTTGCGACGCAGGGAGCGGAGCCGAGCAAGGTGATCGCTTCGCATCCAGTGGTCCTGCCCCCCGCCGCTCCGGCCGAGTCAAGCAACTGGCGCAAATCGTGGGGAGATCTGCCGCGCAAGACCGACGAACCGGTCGCCAAGACGCCTTCCGCGACTGCGGACCCCGTTGCCAGTACGCCGCTGCCTTGCGTCCCCTCGAAGAAGGACGACAAGACGGCGGAGGGGTGGCACCCTTTCAGGCGTCGAGGCGACGCGAAGAAGGGGGAGACGACGGCTCGCGTCGAGGAGAAGAAGAGCGGCACGTCCCCTCCGGCCCCGGTGATGCCGCCCGCGAAGGACGACAATACTGTCCTGGCTCCGATTCCGCCTGGTCCCCCGACATCGACGCCCAGCGACTGGGGTTCGACGGGCAAGATGCAGGACGACGTCGCAAGCCGCTCCACGAAGGTGCCGGCGAGCGGAAGCCGTCAGGCCCCGGCCTATCTGCCCCACGCCCGAACGACGGAGGAGCGCGATCCGCTGGCTCGCCCGACCGACTTCATCAAGCGTCCGCTCCTGATCACCAAGAGCGACACCGACGTTGCCAAACTGACGGAGTCGAAGAAGAAGGACGCGAAGGCGAAATCGACGAACGTCGCTCAGGCTTCCCAAAAGGAAACCTCGTCGAAGTCGAGCGGAACCGCAACGCCAGCCTCGGCGACCGAGCCGGCCTCGGGAACCGGCACTCCGCAGTACATCCCAGTGCCGGTCGAGACGGGGCCGAACTCGATGGTCCCGAACCTGATGCAGCAGCAGCCGCCACCGATGCCCCCGATGCCCAACGTCCCGCAGGCGCCGGAGCCGAACCGAGGCATGTACACCCACCCGAATCCGTTGACGGTGCCGCCGCGCGGCTTCCGCAATGCCTTCACCAACCCCGGCGTTGAGAACCCGATCCCGGCCGAGACAATTCCGCCGGAGACGTCCACGAACGCCTTCGCCGCACCGGGCTATGAAGGCCGAGGCACGCCGCCGCCGGCGATCCCCGCCCTGATGCGGAACACGCCCACGATTAGCCCAGGGCCGATCGTCGGAGTGCCTCCGGGTACGCCGGTCGGAGGCATCCCGATGCCGCAGCAGCGTATGCCGATGCAGGGAATGCCCATGCAAGGCATGCCGATGCAGGGGATGCCCATGCAGCAGTTGCCGGCCCCAATGCAGGGAATGCCTCAGTTGCCGATGCCGCAACAGCAGTTGCCGGCCGTGCCAGTGCAGCCGATGGGTCCGGGAAATCAGGGCGTGCCGGGCATGGCCTGGATGCCGCAACAGTTTGTGCCGGCGAACTACTTCCACATGCCGAACGGGAGCCATGTGAACGTCTACACGACGCCGCAGGTGGCGTCGGTCGGCTATCAGCAGCCGCAGCAGATGGACTCCCAGGCGAACGTCGCTCTCTTGCTCCAGATGCTGCGCGAATCGGATTATCCGTCGCAGCGCGAGTGGGCGGCGGATCAGCTTGCCGGTCAGAGCGGCCGAGTCAGTCCGCAGGTGGTCAGCGCTCTGGTGACGGCCGCGAAGGAAGACCTGGCGCCGATGGTTCGGACCCAGTGCCTCCGCTCGCTGACCCGGCTGCAAGCCCAGACGCTGCCGGTCGCCTCGCTCTTGCAGCAGTTGCAGAGCGATACGGATCCGCGAGTCCGCGACGCCGTCAAGGACGCCATGACCGCACTGGGCATGGCCGCGCCGGGCAAGGACGCCAACGTCCAACCGGTCGGCGCTTCCTCGATGAAGAGGAGCGATTGACCGCAACGGTTGTTCTTCAGGCGAGCCGAGCCGCGTGAGCGGCCGGAGGGGACCGGTCCCTCCGACC
>JBBRIK010001048.1:0-3008 GCA_038221045.1 Gemmatales bacterium | reverse complement strand
GCGACGTTCCCTGTCCCTTGCAGGCCTTCAGGGCCGCGCCGCTGTAACCCATCTCACGCGCCAGCAGCAGGCTTTCGAGATCGATCAGCGATTCGTCGATGACGACGGGCCGGAGGTTCGCCGCCTCGTGCATGACGTTGTGCAAGTTCGACTTCAGATCGCGCCCCGTCGGCTGTTCGATGTACTGAACCCGGCCATAGCCGTCCGGCGTTCGCTCCTGGAGTTTGTGCAGGAACTCCAGCAGGTAGCCGACGTCCTGGCAGCGCTCGTTGAAATCGAGCGAGTAGTACCAGGTTGTGACACCCCGCTGTCGCTGCGTCTCGCCGCTCACACGATCGACGCCGACGACGCGGTCCACGTCCCAGTTCAGATCGTCGCCATTGAGCTTGATCTTGAGATGGGTCAGGCCGTTGAAGTTGATCCATTCGGGCAAGGTCTCGGGAAGTCCATCGCCGATGCGCTGCTTGACGTCGGCATCGGTGAGCGGATCGAGCGCGCCGACGAGGTGATAGAGCGGCATTCGCGGCTGCGCGGTCTTCAGAACGTACTGTTCGAGCCATTCGCCGGCGAAGTCCTCGCCGAGATAGTGGCCCAGGTCATGATTCATGAAGTCCGGGCCATAGGTGCGATAGCAGTTGAGGCCATGCAGTTTGCCGTAGGCGTCGTGCAGGGCAGCATCGAACGGGCTGGCGACGACGAGAGTACACAGATGCGGGATCGGTTCCGCGAGTGCGAGTTGCTTTGTCACTTCCTCGGCGGCGCGCAGGTAGAGCGGTTCGAGGCTGACGCCGAGATCGATGGGATGGCCGAACTCTCGATGGTGCCGGACGATGTCCGCGATGCGCTCCGCGAGGGTCTTCATCGCGGCGAGCGTCTGATCGTAGGTGAGGACGCGCGAGGGGAAGGACCAGACGTTGCCGAGCGGCATGGACCCAAAGCCGCGCGAGCGTTTGCCGCTGGCCGACTCGACCTCGCACCAGACGTCGAGGTTGGTCGCACGGTCGAGGGCGATCCCGCCGAACTTGATGGGAGTGCGGTAGAGGAATTCCTCATACGAATACTCGACGGAGACGATGCGGACGTCGGTGGCGCGGCTCATGCGGGATTCTCCTGATGGAGGACAGCATATCGCCGTGTTCCGCAATCCGCCAGGATAGAACGGAGGATACGAATGCTACCAGGCCAGCCGTGGAGCGGTTATATCCTCGTTCCCACGCTCCGCGTGGGAACGGCTTCTTCGACGCTCTGCGTCGTCTTACGAACGGACGCGACGCAGAGCGTCGAAGAGCACGTTCCCACGCAGAGCGTGGGAACGAGGATACGAATGCTACCAGGCCAGCCGTGGAGCGGTTATAGTGAGTAGTATTGCCCGGCCTTCCGAGCCTCGATCCTCATGCCCGATTCCTCTCTACAGTCCCAGGAATTACAGCAGTGGCTGATCCGGATGCGTCAGGGCGACCGCGCTGCTCTCGACGAATTGCTGCGTCAGGTCTGCGGGCGGCTCGAACGGCTGGCTCGCCACATGCTCCGCGCGCATCCGGCCGTACAGCGCTGGAGCGACACTGCCGACGTTCTTCAAGGCGCTCTGCTGCGGCTGACACGCGCCCTGTCAAACGTCGAGCCGGCCAACGTGCGTGAGTTCGTGGCACTGGCGGCGCAGCAGATTCGGCGCGAATTGATCGATCTGGCTCGTCATTACTATGGCCCGCACGGTGAGGGAGCGAATCACGTTTCCGGCTCGAAGGACGCCGACCGCCCGGATCAAACGCAGGACCCCGACGCCCTGGCCGACTGGACTCACATTCACGAGCAGATTGAACGCTTGCCGGCAGAGGAACGCGAGGTCGTCGATCTGCTCTTCTACCAGGGGTTGCCGCAAGCCGACGCGGCCGATCTGCTGGGGGTGACGGTCCGCACGGTCCAGCGCCGCTGGCACGCGGCGCTGATCCGCTTGCATCGCGCCTTGAAGGACGAGACGCCCGCCTCATGACTCCCGATCCTGTTCCCTCCTCGCCGCCTCATACCCTCAGCGATTTGCTGCTGCGCTGGCGCGAGCGGCGCGAACGAGGCGAGGACTGTTCCCCCGAGGCAGTCTGCCGCGATCAACCCCAGTTCCTGGACGCCATTCGCGAGCAGATCGAGGCCATCGAATCGATGGAGGGACAACTGCTCCCGCCCATGCGGGATACGCTGCCCCTGGACGCGCCGCCCGCGCCTCCTCTGTCGCGGCCGGGGATGGTCGCGGGATACGAAATCCTCGAAGAATTGGGCCGAGGCGGCATGGGGGTCGTCTACAAGGCGCGACAGCTCAGTCTGAATCGTCTGGTTGCTCTGAAGATGATTCTGCACGGCGCCCATGCGGGACCGGAGCAGCTGGCGCGATTCAAGGCCGAGGCGGAGGCGCTGGCCCGGCTGCGGCATCCTGGCGTCGTGCAGGTCTACGAGGCAGGCGAGCAACTCGGCGTTCCTTTTTTGAGTCTGGAGTACGTCGAGGGCGGCAGTCTCGACCGTCAACTCAACGGCAGCCCGCTTTCCCCCCTCGCTTCGGCTCGTCTGGTGCTGGCCCTGGCTCGCACCATGCATGCCGCCCACGGGGCCGGAATCGTACACCGCGATCTGAAGCCCGCGAATGTGCTGATCGGGCATCGGGTGTCGGGGGTCGGGCATGGGGAAGAAGAGAAGCTGAATGGTTCTTCCCGATCCCCGATGCCCGATCCCCCATCCCCGAAGATTACTGACTTCGGCCTCGCCAAGATGCTCGACGTCGAGGGGCAGACGCGGAGCGGTTCCGTCCTCGGCACACCGTCATACATGGCCCCGGAACAGGCGGAGGGACGGAGCAAGGACATCGGGCCGGCCGTAGACATCTACGCCCTGGGAGCGATCCTCTACGAATGTCTGACAGGGCAGCCGCCGTTTCGCGGCGAGACCGCCCTGGAGACACTGCGGAAGGTCACCTCCCAGCCGCCCCCCTCACTCTCTCCGTTAAGGCGGACCGTCCCGCGCGA
>JBBRIK010001047.1:0-3008 GCA_038221045.1 Gemmatales bacterium | reverse complement strand
GTGACGATCAGCGCACCTTGAAGCTGTAGAGGTTGTCTTCCGCCTGCGTCGCATCCACGACATTCAGGTAATAAAAATTCAGCCCGAACTGACCGTCCTTGCCCGCCGACACAATCGTCGGGATAGTGAAGTACGATTGCCGGTTGGATCCAAAGCGGACCTGATGGCACAACCGCTGAAACTCCGCCACCTGAGCCGGCGGCGTCGCCTGGCTATCGGGATTCCAGACGGTATTCATCAGCGCGTGTTCGCTGTCCTCGGTGTCGCGGTCGTAAGCCCCGCGCGCGCCGCGCGACAGGGCGTCCAGATCGGGATTGCCGGTCCCCCAGCGGCAGAAGAGGACCGCCTTGCCCCAGCCATCGACGATCTCGGGAATGCCGTCGCCGTCGGTGTCCTTCATGGCGCCGGGTCCGAGGATGGTGTCGGCGTCGAACTTCTTGCCGCCGAAGTTCTGTTTCAGGGCGATGAGCAGACAGGCGGCCGACTCGGTTTGCGGATCACTGGCGGCCTTCCGAGCTCCAAGGGTGGTGACGAAGATCGTTCGCGGTTTCACCGCGTCCTTGAGGGCCGGGTTGCCGCCCGTCGGATCGAGCGCCTCGGCATAGCTCATCGGGAAAGCCGCCTTGAGTTGCAGCTTGATCCAGATGGCGCGCTGCGTAGCTTCGTTGCCGCCGAAGACCTGCGCGATGGCGGGCGGAATGGGCGTCGTGCGAAACTGCTTGACTGCCTCGCCCCAATGCTGCACCACTTCGCCGTCGAGTTTCTTGAGCAGCGCCTTGGTGTTGCGTCCCTGCTGTCCGCCGATCCACGGCACGATCGCGACGGCGGTCAATCCCACGAGACCGCCGATGATGGCGACGACCACCAGCAACTCGATGATGGAGAAACCGGGCCGGCCTGGAGGCGTGTACGCTCGCTGTTTCATTGCTGGATCCTCCCTCAGGGTGAGCCGAGTTTCGCGGAGTGGAAGTTGGCCATGTCATCGCGAGCGGCATCCGGGACGGCGACGGTCGGTCCCCACAGTCCGCCGGGTCCGAAGGTCTTGTCAGCGCCGGCCGTGACGATCTGGAAGGTGTCCGAGTTGTAGTAGGTGCGGAGACCGGCTGCGGTGACGGAGGAGTAATACGGTTCTAGCCCCGCACAGTCCGACCCCACACTCGGCCCTGGAATGCCGTAGCGGTTGTAGCCGTTCTGCTTGCCGTAAGCGCTGAAGAAGGCATAAGGCGTGTCCCAGGGATCGTTGTACTTCGGGAAGGGGCCGCCCGTCAGACGCGCCGTCTCGAACTGGTAGAACGCCCCGATGCGTTCCTTGCGCGAAGCGTAGTCGAGGGGGTTCCTCGGATTGGTTGAAAAGCCCTTCTGGCCGCCAGGTCCACCGAGGAGGAACACCAGGCATTGCGAACCATCGAGAATGACATAGCCGCTGTCGATCTTGCCGTTCTGGTTCCAGTCCATTCCGACCTCGGAGGCATCGATCGTCCCGTTGCCGTTCCAATCGTAGGAGGTCTTGTGTTTCATATCGGGGAATATCTTTTTCAGGTAATCGGCGGAATAAGTCGCCAACGCTTGGTCCGCCGCGGCGATGCCGTTCGCGTAGTCGCCGTCTTCCTTGAGCAGCAGCCGGCTCGGCAACGTCTTGCCGCGATCTCGATCGAACGTGATGATAGCGGTTGACATGGCGCTGATTTCCTTGCGCGCCCGAACCTCGGGCCCCTTGCTGAAAATCGGTGCCACGGCGACGATCAACATGCCCAGCAGCACGGCGATGATGGCGATGACCACGAGCAATTCGATGAGCGTGAAGCCCTTCCTCGCGGCGTTCGACGGTTCGTGCAGTTTCATGATTTCATGTCCATTGTGTCGTTGAGGCTCCGCCGAGGGGTGCATTCCTGAATGCACCCCTCGAGAAACTCAGCTCTTGCTCAACCCATCCAGCAGTTTCAGCAGCGGCATGAACAGGGCGATGACGATGGTGCCGATGATGAGGCCCAGCACGACCGTCATCAACGGTTCCATCAACCTGATCAGGCTCTCGACCAGGACGTTTACTTCCTCGTCGTAGATGTCGGCGATCTTGTTGAGCATCGAGTCGAGGTCGCCGGTCTCCTCGCCGACGTCGATCATGTTGACGACCATGTCATCGACCAGCTTGCTCTCCTTGAGCGGCTGCGAGATCGTATCGCCCTCCCGGATCGACTCATAAACGCGTGTGTACATGCGCTCGAAGACCATGTTGGTACACGTTTCGCGGACGATCGCGAGCGCTTCGAGGATGGGTACACCCGAGGAAACCAGCGTTCCGAGCGTGCGCATCGTCCGGGCCACGTTCGTCTTTTCGATCAGGCCGCCAATGACAGGGAGATAGAGGTAGAGCCGATCCAGCGCGTAGTTTCCGGTCTTGCTCAGGCGTATGAGTTTGAGCAGTAAGTAGAACCCGAGCGGGAACAGGGGCAGAATGTACCAGTATTCCGAGAACCAGCGCGAGGTGGCCATCAGCATCTCGGTCAGCGCCGGCAACTTCATCTTGAAGTCCTTGAAGATCTTCTCGAACTTCGGGATGATGTAGATCATGATGAAGGTCAGGATCAGCACCGCCACCAGGATGACCACGGTGGGGTAGATCATGGCGCCTTTGATCTTGCGCTTCAGCGACTGCGCCTTCTCCTTGAAGTCGGCGAGGCGCTTGAGAATGACCTCCAGCGCGCCGCCGGCCTCGCCCGCTTTCACCATGTTGACGTAGAGACGATCGAAGCACTTCGGGTGCTTGCCGAACGACTCGCTCAGCGAGTTGCCGGACTCGACGTCTTCGACCACGTCGATGAGGGCGTTCCTCAGTACGCCCGGCTTCATCTGGTGTTCGAGGATCTTCAGCGAACGCAGCACGGGCAGGCCGGCGTCCTGCAGCGTGGAGAACTGCCGCGTGAAGGTGCAGAGCATCTTGGAGGACACGCCGCCGAAGGCCCAGACCTGGCCCTTCTTGCGTTTGCCCTTCTTGGCCGCGCCCTTGC
>JBBRIK010001046.1:0-3009 GCA_038221045.1 Gemmatales bacterium | reverse complement strand
GCCTGCGCTAACGGCGCGGTATTCGTGTTGCGTCTCGGCAAACCGGAGGATGGGTGATCGCCCCGTTTTTGAGGTAATGGGCTGTCAAGCAGGAGGTTCGATCGCGAGACGCACAAGATCGCCGAGGGCGCGAATCGCTTGCGGCGCAGCGAGATAACTGATGCCGCGATGCAGGTGCAGCCGTAACTGCCGCGCCAGCACCTCGTCGGAAATCCCCACCCCATCCTGCTCGCAGCGCTCCTTCAGGAGAGCGAGATACAACTCGTGCGCCTCACCGGCGAAGACTTGCCAACTCATCTCGACGTTGCTGTCAGCCGGAATCTCCAGCGGCGTCGGTGGCGATGGGTGCCGCAGCGACAGACAGAACGCCCAGCGACAGAGTATGTTCCACTGGCCGACGCCCGTCTTCGTCTTGAGCCGGATCAGCTGTTCGCGGGCCTGAGCCGACAGGCGAATCTGCTTGATGCTCATGCCGATTCCTCCAGTCCCCTCGGCGGATCATCCTCCCGCCAGAAATAGCCTTCCTCGCCGACGGTCTGCCGGGATGCCTCGTCGTAGCGCAGATGATACGCCCGCGCCAGCGACGGCCGCAACAACGGGTAATAATGCCGATCGACCTCCGTATCGGTGGACAGGATGACGACCTGATGGCTGGCATTGGGGAAGTAGCGCTCGACGAGATGCTGGCGATGGGTGGCGTCGAGGCGAGCCATCGGCGTGTCGATGACGGCGGGCAGTGGCCGGGCGGACGCCCGCGCTAGGCCCCACAACATCGACACGGCGAACAGTTGCTTCTCGCCCTCGCTGAGCCGTTGCCGGCGGATGGCCTGTCCCGCCACGTCGAACAGCGTGACGGCGAACGTGGCCGGGTCGATGAGAATGCGTTCGCCCAGCGTCTGCTTCCGGAGCAGAAAGCGGAAGCACTCGCTGATAAGCGACGACAGCCGATCGATCTTGCTGGCCGTGGCTCGATGCAAGAACTGCTGCATGGTGCCGCGCGTCCGGCCCACCAGTTCGATCATCCGCTTCTGGTCCTCGCGCTTGAACTCGGCCTGCCAGAGTCCTTCGAGTTGTCGTTCGCACTGTAGGTGTTCTTTCTTCAGCCCCTCGCTGGCGTCGTCTAGCTGTTTGCCCTGGTCGTTGAGTTGGGTGAGCGTCTGCGTCGCCTTCTTGAGCCGCTCGACGAGGCGGGCCAGGTCGTCCTCGCCCGGCACGGCTTGCAGGGCGCGTTCGAGGTCCTCGCGCTCGCCGGTGAGGACGGCCAGCTTCTCCAGCAGGAAGCCCGCCTCGGATTTCAGCTCGGCCAGCCGTTGTCCCTGGAGATGGCCCAGCAGCGACCGTCCGGCTGACGAAAGCGCCAGCCGCCGCGACACTGGCTCGGCCGGCGCGCGCGCCTGACGATCCCGCTCCAGGTACTCATCGATCAACTTCACCACGCCGTCATCGGCCCTTTTCCGCCGCAGGACGGCGAGCAGTTCCTCATCGCGTTCCCGCAGCAGCCGGCCAACGATCTCGGCCTCGCCCGCTTCCTCTTCGCGCCGGTCCTGCTCCCCCACCCGGCCCAACAGTTCCGTCACCAGCGCCAGAGGCAACTCGCCGCCGGCCAGCGTCATCAATCGCGCCTCGGTCTCCTCCGCCAGTGCTTTCAACTCCGCGAGCCGGCCCACACGCTGTTCGTGGTCTTCGCGATGCTTGCCCCCCGACGCGGCGAAGGCTCCCTCGGCCTGACGTTCTTCCTCCTCCGCCCGCAGCCGATGGTTCTCCAGACTCGCGCGTTCGAGTGCCAGTCGCTTCAATTCGGCGTCCACTGCTTGCAGACGCTTATCGAGGGCTTCCGCCTGTTCGCGCTGTTCGCTCTCGGCCGCATTGCGTCCCAGGCGGGCTTGCAGGATGGACGAGTCGGCAATGAGCCGTTCGACGATATCGAGACCCAGCAGCGACTTGATGGCCGACCCGAGCGTCTCGCTGCTGGAGGCGTCCTCGGCAAGCGACCGGATCTTCTCGCCGTCGAAGAAGAACAGTTGGGCGATTTCGAGGGGAATCAACTCCTCGACCAGTTGCGGCCAACTGCGTGTGAGCGAGTAGTTGGCCAGCCCGTCGAGAAGGATGACGACGCTTTCGCGCAGCTTGCCTTCCTCGACGCGCCAGTCGCGGCGGACCTCGTAGTCGTGTTCGAGTCCATCGCTGATGGAGCGAAACGACAGGGCGACGCCAGCCCCTTCCTCGGGCGGGATGCCGTGGTGTATCGACTGGATCAGGAAATCGTCGTAGGAGAGGCTGGCGCGTTTGGAGCAGCGTGCGCGCGAGCCATAGAGGGCGAGCTGGATGGCATCGAACAGGGTGGTCTTGCCGCCGCCATTGATGCCGCCAAAAAGAACGATGGGCAGTTTCTTGCCGCGTCGTTCTGCCGGGCGCAGGTCCAAGGCCTGCGTGCCTCGAAAGAGGCAGAAGTTGCGCAGAGTCAGGTATTCGAGAATCATGTGCATCCTTCCCTGGACGCGGGCGGCCATTCCTCGTTCCCACGCTCCGCGTGGGAACGGCTTCTTCGACGCTCTGCGTCGCGGCGGTTCGTCACACCTCGAACTCAGGAACAGGAGCCGCCCCCGCCCCTTGTCGTTTCGCGCTCTGCCTTCTCTCTTGCGATCTATCCATGCGTCCACTATTATGAAGAAGTGGAACGTTTCGTTGCATTGCGCGTGCGCCACACACACCCTGGTGCGCATTTCCGTCCGGGGTGCGCCTTCACCTGCGATCCACAACCACCAGCGGTCGCCGCTCCCTACCATCATTCCCGTGACACTTCCATCCCCTCCGGCGTCGGCTCAATCAGAGTGAGCGGCAAGCGCTTCTTCTCCTGACGATCCGACAGCACCGCCACGGCTTCTTCCTCGTTCCCATACAGGCCGGGGGGGGGGGGGGGGTGGGCGGCCCGCCGAACCCCCCGCGCCCGCGGCGCGCCCCCCGAAGCCCGGGAGGCCCCCCCCCCCCACCCAGGACAGAGGAAAAAAG
>JBBRIK010001045.1:0-3010 GCA_038221045.1 Gemmatales bacterium | reverse complement strand
GGGCCAGTCATGGCCCCGGTACTTCGCCAAACCGGGGCCATCACTGGCCCCGCTCGCCGGGCCAATCGGATTCTCCTCGTTCCCACGCTCTGCGTGGGAACGTGCTCTTCGTCGCTCTGCGTCGTCTTGCGAACCGACGCGACGTGGACGCCGTCTTCCGAAGTGACGCGACGCAGAGCGTCGAAGAGCCGTTCCCACGCAGAGCGTGGGAACGAGGAGAGGTGGCGCAGCCGGACAGATGCTCTATCCCCCGTTGGCCCGGACACGGTATGCTCACGGTCATCGTTTGTGCGCGAGAGATGCTCCATCACGATTTCACTATGCAGGAGGCTTCCATGCGCCCTGTCTGCCTGACGTGTCTTCCTCTTCTGCTGCTGACGGCCGCCCACGCTCCTTGCGCCGATAAACCGGCCGCTCCGCTCGTCTTTCGCGGCAAGACGCTGGTGCAGTGGAGCGGCGAATTGCACAGCGTCGATGCCCGCACACGCCGGCGCGCCGCGACCGCTCTGGGCATCGGCCCCTTCGGCAAACAGGCCGTCCCTGTGCTACTCGACGCCCCGCGAGACGAGGACCAGAAACTGCCTCTTAGCGTCCTGTTGGCCCTCTCCCATCTCGCCCCCGATGCGCCGGCGGCGGCGGCGGCGCTCGTGCCGCATCTCCGCCTCTCGAACCTTGCGTCGTGGTGTTCACCGAGCTTCAGCATTGAGGCATCGCGGCTCGGACCCGTGAGTATCACTCTAATTCTGGAGCGCATTCGCAGAGGTACTTGGCAAGCTTCCTCCATCAACTCCTATCTCCTGTCCGGAGTGGACCGGTCCGCGTTGCCACTGCTGATCGCTGCCCTGAAAGACGAGTCAGGTGCGATCCGCAAGGTGGCGGCGACCGCCCTGGGCGAGATGAAGCACGATGCTGCCAGCGCCGTGCCTCAGCTTCTTACCCTGCTGCACGACCAGGACGCGGAGGTTCGCGCGAGTGGCATGACGGCTCTCGCGAAGATCGGCGTTCCGCCTGCGGCGATCCCCCTTCTCGTCGAGGTGTTGCGAGAAAGTAAGGAGGCCGAACTGGTGGCCGAAGTGCTGGCCTCCCTGGGCAGGCCCGGCATCGCTGCCCTGCGACTGAGCTTCGCGGGTGCCGATTCCTCGCTGCGAAAAACTATCCTCGAAGTAGTTGCTCCGGCAGGACGGGACGCTTTCCCCCTCCTGCTCGATGGTTTGCGACATCCTGAATCGCAGATACGGTGCCTGGCTGCGAATGGCTTATGCCGATCACCAGCCGCCCTCGATGAACTCCTTCCCCGGCTGGAGGCGCTGGCTGACAGAGATGCAGACACGCGTTTCATGGTAGTCGTAGCCCTCGGGGCGATTGTGCCGCCGCGCCGCGACGTTGTGCTGGCTTTGGCGAAGGTCCTGTCCGACGAAGACCCGCGTCTACTCCTCTGCGCGGCCAGGACGCTCGGATCGCTCGGTCCTCATGCCCGCGCTGCCGTCCCGCAACTCCTCCATGCTCTGAAGCATCGCGAGGCCGAGGTTCGGACCGAGGCGGCGAAGACCCTGGGAAAACTGCAACTTGTTCGGCGCGACATCGTCCTCGCCTTGTGCGCCGGTTTGCGAGACAGCGAGGGCAGCGTGCGGATTGCGGCCGCGGACGCGCTCGGCCGTCTGGGGCCAGATACCCTCTCCATCACCGACGAAGCTCCTGTTCCCGGCGGCTCCATCAAGCGCGAGATCGTCCTGCCGGCCCTGCGACATTCTCTCTACGACATGCGGCAGGGCGTCCGCGTGGCGATGGCCGCCGCGTTCGTCCGTCTGGGCGACCGGAGTGAGAAACTGGCGAAGCAACTCGGCCTGGAAGTCCTCGATCCATTCGGCCCGCTCTTCGGGACACGCTCGGGGAGCCACCGTGAACGAGCCATCGCGGCGCTGGCCGAGATGGGCAAGGACGCCCTTCCGGCCCTGCCCATGCTCGTCGATACTCTGCCCGCGGAGGATCGAAGCCTGGGCAAGTCCGTGATGGGCGTCCTGGCCTCGTTGGGACCCGCGGCTCGCAAGTCCATCCCTGCATTGCGGCAAATGCTGCACATTTCCTCCAACGTGCAGGAGCGATTCCTCTCCACGCGGCCTGATACCAGACGGCACGCGGTCCTGGCCTTGATCAAACTGGGTGAAGAGGGGCAGAACGTCCTGTGTGAAGCCCTGTCGCGCGGGGAGGAGGACCTCAACAGCGACATTTTCGAGGGACTCCTGTCTGCCGGTCCCGCGGTGAAGGCGATGCTGCCCACCGTCCTCCGGTTCACGCGCAACCCCGATGGTGTCTGGAACCTCAATGCCCTGGGCGTTCTGCGCGCTATTGGCCCCCGAGGCGACCCCGCGCGGTGCCTCCTGCTTCGTGTCCTTGACGCGGAGGACGAGGACGTCTGCAAGGTTGGATGTCAGGCATTCGCGGCCATGGGACCGGAAGCGCGCGTCGCTATCCCCAAAATCATCGACTGCTTGCTCGAACCGCAGGCGGAGACCCGCCGCGAGGCGGTCGAAGCGCTGCGACAAATCGCTCCGGACGACCGGCGCGTTTTGCCGGCCCTGATCGAGACGCTGACCGATCCGGACGCGACAGTGAGGAGGGCTGCCGTCGAGGCCCTGGGGGCCGTGGGCCAATCCGCGTTGCCCGCCCTGCGCTGCGCCTGTCGCGATCGCTCCGAGAGCGTGCGGATCGCCGCTGCCTGTTGCGTATTTCAACTCGGGGACAGGGAAGAGCACAAACGTGTCCTTCGCGGCGTGATGCTCAACGGCAAGGATGGCCTGGTTTGCGTCGAGGCATCGAGGGCGCTGTGGAAGTGTGAGCGTACTCGCGAGGTCGTCCCGGTGCTGGCCCTGTTGCTCCGCGATAAGGAAGCTCGTCATGCGGCCGAGCAGGCGTTATTGGAACTCGACGGAGCGCGGGACGACATCCGCGCCTTCCTGCGCCCGCTGCTCAAGCACGAGCTTCGCGCCGTTCGCGAGTCCGCCTGGTTGGT
>JBBRIK010001044.1:0-3014 GCA_038221045.1 Gemmatales bacterium | reverse complement strand
CCTCATCGGGCCGGGCTGGGGGGTTTTTTGTATACCTTGGAGCGGGGCGCGCGGAGCGCGGAGTGCGGACCGTAACACCGCGGCCCCGCGCACCGCGCTCCGCACTCCGCGTTTCCAGTACAAGGGCCTCTTTCCGGCGCTCGATGAAGCGTCGCGCGTCAGTTTCGTATATCGGCAGCGGCTGGCTCATCTGGTCGATGAGGTGCCGTGCATGACGTGTCACGGCTCGCGGCTGCGCGACGATGCGGCCGCCGCTCGGTTCCTCGGGAAGTCGCTTCAGGAACTGTCCGAGATGCCGGTGGACGAGACGCTCCGGCTGTTCAAGGAGCAGCGGCTCGACAAGGCTCAGCAGCAGGTGGCGGGGGAACTGCTGCGAGAGGCGGTCAATCGGTTGCAATTCCTCGCCGACGTGGGGCTGGAGTATCTGACGCTGGCCCGTCCCGCGCCGACGCTCTCCGGCGGCGAATCTCAGCGCATCCGTCTTGCGAGTCAGATCGGCAGCGGCTTGACCGGCGTTCTGTATGTCCTTGACGAGCCGACGATTGGCCTGCATCCACGCGACAATCGCCGGCTGTTGACCGCCTTGCAGAAGCTGCGCGACCTCGGCAACACACTGGTTGTGGTCGAACACGATCGCGAGGTCATCGCGTCGGCGGATTACCTGCTCGACTTCGGTCCCGGAGCGGGTGAACGCGGAGGCGAGATCACCGCCCAGGGAACACCGAAGCAGGTGCTGCGCGCCAAGGCATCGCTGACGGGACAGTATCTGTCGGGCAAGAAGTCGATCGCGATACCGAGCAATCGCCGCATCCCTTCTTGCCGCTCGCGGCGTAGCGATTCTGAAGAGTTGCAAAGCCGCGAGCGGCTGGTGATTCGGGGCGCGCGCCAGCACAACCTCAAGAACATCGACGTCGCGTTTCCGCTGGGGGCGTTCATCGCCGTCACAGGGGTGAGCGGATCGGGCAAGTCGTCGCTCGTCAATGAGGTGCTGTACAACACGCTCGCGCGCCGGCTCCATCGGGCGCAGACGACCGGGGCCGCTCACGACGACATCGAAGGGCTGGAGTTGATCGACAAGGTCATCAACGTCGATCAGGCGCCCATCGGCAACACGCCCTCCTCGAACCCGGCCACCTATACCGGCGTTTTCGACCTGATTCGCCAATTGTTCGCGCAGTTGCCCGAGGCCAAGGTGCGCGGCTATCCGCCGCGGCGCTTCAGCTTCAATGCCAGCGGCGGACGCTGTGAGGCGTGCGAAGGCAATGGCCAGAAGAAGATCGAGATGCACTTCCTGCCCGACGTGTGGGTCGAGTGCGACGTCTGCAAGGGACAGCGCTACAATCCCGAGACCCTCGCGGTTCGCTACAAGGAACACTCCATCGCCGACGTGCTGAACATGAGCATCGCCCAGGCGCTGGAGGTGTTCAGCAACATTCCGAAACTTCGCCGGATGCTTCAGACGCTGGCCGACGTTGGTCTCGATTACCTTTCGCTGGGCCAGTCAGCGCCGACACTCTCAGGAGGCGAGGCTCAGCGCGTGAAGCTGGCGGCGGAGTTGGGACGGCCCAACACGGGCCGGACGCTCTACATCCTCGACGAACCGACGACCGGCCTGCACTTCGACGACGTCCACAAGCTGCTCGAAGTGCTGCAACGGCTCGTCGACCTTGGCAACACCGTCATCGTCGTGGAACACAACCTCGACGTGGTCAAGACGGCCGACTGGATCATCGATCTCGGTCCCGAGGCGGGCGACGCCGGCGGGCAGATTGTGGCCCAGGGTACTCCGGAGGACGTCGTTCGCGAGGGCAAGGACGTCTCGCATACCGCCGCCGTCCTCGTCGAAGTCCTCGAAGCCGGACCGCACGCGGAACGGCCGCGCTACGATCCCCACGCGGCCGAGCGTGCCAAGGCGGACGACGTCGAACTGGAGGACGTCGGCAAGGAAGCGGCCATGCCGTGGGTGACGGACGGACGCCGCTGGCACACCGTCGAGCGCGTGACGACCGAGGGCAAGCCATGCCGCTGGGAGGGCCATATCCTCGACTGGATCGACGAAAAGATTCACGCCCTCGCGCCTCTCGGCGACACCAACTGGAAGCAGCGAACCATCGTCGAGATCGCAGCGCCGTCGCGGACACAGGGTTGGTTCCTCCATGCGATGACGGGGCAGGAATGGCTCCTGCGGCTGGTCTTCCGCGTCGGCAAGAACACCTTCAAGCAGGGCGAACTGGTGCAGCGCCTCGGGATCAAGCCGCTCAACGAGACGGAGGGCTTGCAGGTCTATGGCAACGAGGAGCGCGTGTGGGTCACGACGCACAAGGGGCCGTGGGCATCGGTGACACTCCTGGTCCATCGTCTCAGCGAGATCGAGACGCCGGCTTTCGAGCAGTTCCTCAAGGAGGCGGTACAGTCGTTCCAGACCAGGGTGGCGCGAGCGAAGATGAAGCCCGAGGACGTGATGCCCTGGAAGGTCAACGGCCAGCGCTGGCACCTCAGCGACAAGGGTTTCCCCGCCGGCAAGAAGCTGAAATGGGACCGCTCGGTGTTGCCGCAGTTGCTGGCCCTGATGCGGGAGGTCGAGCCGGGCCTGGAAGTGACCTGGGACACGCGCGAGGCGATCACACTGCGTGTGCCTGGAGTGAGCCGCGGCTGGGCTACATGGCGGACCAAGGACGCGGACGGACTCAATTGTCGATTCCTCGGCAAGAAGGGGAAGCTCAACTTGAGCCAGTTCGACGGCATCGGGGCGGAGCAGGAGATCAACGCCGAGCGCAGTGAGGGAGAAGTGTTGCTGCTGGTCTTTCGGCGTCTGGAGGACCTCAAACCGGAGCGGCTCAAACCGCTGCTGGCCGAGCATGTGAAGGGATTCCGCGAGGCGTTTGGGGAGTGAGCCGTCTTGCCGCATTCGGCGTTTCAGGAACATTTAGAAGCCCCCACCGGCCAACGGGGGAACCGAATAGACAAAAGAACCCCCCAGGGGTTAGTATCAGGGGTGTTATCCAAGGTGTTAA
>JBBRIK010001043.1:0-3015 GCA_038221045.1 Gemmatales bacterium | reverse complement strand
AAGTCCATGAGGTGCGGCCGGCCGTCCAGATCGAGCAGGATGTTGGACGGCTTGACGTCGCGATGGATGACGCCGTGCCGGTGAGCGTACTCCAGTGCATCGCCAACCTCGGCGATCAACTCCGCAACCTGGCGAAACGCGAACCGCCCGGCCTTCAGGCGCGCGGCCAGCGTCTCTCCCTGGACGAACTCCTCGACGAGGTAGAACAGGCCCGCGTCCGTTTGCCCTGTCTCGTACAGGGCGACCAGGCCGGGGTGCGCGAGCTGGGCAGCGCTGCGCGCCTCGCGAACAAAGCGATCGCCCTCTTCACGGCTTGCCAGCCGGCCGGCCCGCAGCAGCTTGATCGCAACAATTCGGCCCAACTCGGTATCGCGCGCCCGAAACACCTGGCCAAAGGAGCCGAGTCCCAGTTCTTCGAGCAGCTCAAATTTGCCCAGGCGTCGGGGACAGTCGAGAGGCGGGCAGTCCGCCCCTGCCTGTCCGCTGTATGCAGACCGGGCGACGGTCAGGAGTTCTTGCGGAACGGGCGCCTCGACCGACGCCTCTTCGCTCGCCGCAAGCCGCAAGCGAGAAAGGAAAGAGTCAGTTTGGGCGTCGAGCGCGCCCAGGGCCGTCTCACAAGCGCTGCAATGTTCGACGTGTTGGGCGATTCGGTCGAACGCCGTCTCGGCAAGGTTGCCCGTGGCGAAGGCGGCCAGTTCGGTTCGATCGGGGCAGCTTGGATCATTCACGCGCCCGTTTTCCATGCAGCACCTCACACGGAGAGTGCAACCCTTCTCTTGCCGCTTGCGGCGTAGCGGGAAAGATCGCTACGCCGCAAGCGGCAAGAGAGGGGTTGAAGCCGTTCTTTCTCCATCAGGTCGCCCAGCTCTCGCCACAGAAAGCAGCGCGTCCGCCTCGTCCACGAAGGTTGAAGCCGTTCTTACTCCATCAGGTCGCCCAGCTCTTCGCGAAGACGATGGAGGACACGCGATTTCGCCACACGCACGGCGCCGGGACTCATCGACAACTCAGCCGCGACGTCTTGCGGCGTCCTGCCCTCCACGACCGTTTGCCAGAAGGCCTTCCAGGTGCGTTCCTCGAAATCCGCGCGGATGATGTCGAGGACGCGCGCGAACAGACCTCGCTCTTCCTCTTCCGGTGCGGGGTCGGCCTCGGTAGGTTGAGGCTCGGGAAGCTGAGCGAGCCGTTCCTGGGCGCTCGATCCGCCAACCCCTGGAGCATCACGCGCCAGCTTGCGGAAATGATCGTGCAGCTTGTTCTGGGTGATCCGCCGCAGCCAGCCGCGAAAGGTATCCCCTGGACGCTCTCTGCGAAACCCGCCGACGTGCATCACCACGGCTTGAAACACTTGCTGGAAGACGTCCGCGACATCCTGTTCTTGCAGGCCGCCGCGCCGGCACCAATGAAGGACGAGGGGAGCATAGAGATCGACCAGACGTTCCCAGGCTCTCGGCTCATCCGCCCGCACTCGTGCCAGCAAACTCCGCGACGTCGCGGACGAGGACTGCGCCCCTCCGTCGCTCTCATGTGGTTTGCGGGTGGTACTCATGTTTGGAGAGGGAATGTCGAATTTCGGCCGGGGTAGTCCCTCGCTCAATGGCGCAGCAGGAACTCGCCGGAGTTCAGCAGCGCGAATTGCAAGTCCTGCATGGCCTGGATCAAGTCGCCCTTGACGAAGGCGACATGGCGCTGGGCGATAGCGAGTTCGCCGATTGTGGGCCGGCGGCTGAGCGTCGCCAGGTAGATGTTCTCGACGATGCGTTTGACGTCGCCCTTCTCGTTCACCCACCCCGCGAGCCGGCCCGCAGGCGATTTCAACTTGGCCAGCAGCCCCGCGTTATTGAGCAAATGCAGCATCTGCGGCAGGGAGGGGTCCTCCTCGCGGGCGCACTCGCAGGACACATCGCGCACCGGCCTGGCAAACGCTTGCAGGAACGGGTGGTTGATGCCTCCCTCGACGAGTTCAATGGCGCGCGTTCCCAGCGGGTAGCCCTTGAAAGATTCCGGGACGCCGGTCGCCTGCGACACCGCGTCCAGCACCTGCTCCGCCGACAGCATCTTGACCCGCGCGCGAGTGAAGTAGCGGCTCTCGCGGGCCGCGTCCGCCGACTGTTTCGGTCCGCTGCTGGCCAGTTGATACGTCTTCGAGTTGAGAATTGTCCGCAGCAGCGGCCGGAGCCGATAACCCTGCTTCCCGAACTCCGCCGACAGGGCGCGGAGCAGTTCGGGGTTGGAGGGCGGGTTCGTGGCTCGGAAGTCGTCCACCGGCTCTACGATCCCCTGGCCGAACAGGTGATACCAGACCCGATTGACGATCGAAGGAGCGAAATAGGGATTGTCGGCCTGAGTGAGCCAGTCGGCGAGTTTCTGGCGGCGGTCATCCTCGGGAGCGAGTTTGCCGGGCGACGTTCCGAAGGCGAGGGGTTCCTGCGTCTTGCGAGTCTGCGGGTTCTGGACCTCCCGGCCTGGAGCGAGGTAGACGATCTCGTCGTCGAGCATGAACTTCGCGCCCTTGTGCTGAACCTGGGCGAAGAAGGCAGCCAGGCCGTAGTAGTCGGTCTGGGTGATATTCTCGAAGGGATGGTTGTGGCATTTGGCGCATTGAAGCCGCATGCCGAGGAACAACTGAGCGAAGGTCTCGGCCGCCTCCTCCGGCGTGCGCGAGACGCGATAGAAACTGGCGGCGGGCTTGTTCAAGGTGTTGCCCAGGCCGGTGACCAGCTCGCGGGCAAAGGTGGTGAGCGGCCGATCCTCGGCGATGGCTCGCACCAGGTAGCGATGGAAGCTATGGATGCCGCGTGTGCTGAGCGTTGTCGGACTGCCGCGCATCACGTCGGCCCATTTCAGCGCCCAGAACGAGGCGAACTCGTCGCGCTCCAGCAGGCGGTCGATCAGCCTGGCGCGCTTGTCCAGGGCCTTCGAGTCGAGGAAGGCGCGGGCTTCGTCCGGAGTCGGCAGCGTGCCTGTCACGTCGAGGCAGACGCGGCGCAGGAACGCCTCGTCGGATGCGAC
>JBBRIK010001042.1:0-3015 GCA_038221045.1 Gemmatales bacterium | reverse complement strand
CTCAGGAGAAATGGGCAGGCCGGTCGAAGGTGATGAAAGGAAAGTGCGGGCGAAGCCGCTCTTGACGGTTCGAGAGACGAGGTTATAGTTCGCCGCACACAGACAACCTTGAACAGCCCGGCGCACAAGCGACGGGATCGTCCCCGGATGGGGAGGGGAGGAAAGCCATGCGCGTGAGAACGCTGCTCGGATGGTTGGCGCTTGCCCTTGTGTGCGGAAGCGGATGCGAGACGACGCGCAACATCAAGCCGCCGATGCCGGTGGATGAAGTTCGCGACCCGCCGCGCAATGACGAACGGTACAACCAACCGCCGAGTTGGCCGAAGGGATCGCTGAACCAGGGTGGTCCACCCCGCGCGACGGTCGAGACGGCTCCAGGTCCCGTCGGACCCAACGGCCGGAACTGAGCGAGGCTCTTGCTCCCCTCTCCCCCGAAGCGGTGGCGAGGGGAAAAGAATGAACAGGCCGCTGCGCCGCAAGCGCACGGCCATCGGCTAAGGCGAGCAGGGAGTTTACTCTCGTTGCTCGCTTTTTTTGTCGCCCGCGTCCCACGTCGTTACAGTCGATACAGGCGGAAAAAGTTCTCTAAATTCCGCGACAGGAACAGCCGATACATTCAACAACCTTTCTTGCACCGCGCGCCAGGTACAGACAGAAGCTCTCGAGTCGGTGGGGGAAAGGCTCGGTCCAGAGGAGACCACGGGGTCACCGAGCCGGGACGGGCGTCCAACGGGGAAAAGACTCATGCGCTGGATCAAACGAATCTGGACCGCGGCGCTCGTGATGGCCGCCACGGCGGGATGCAAACAGCAGTGTTTCATCACCGAGGGCGGCTTCGATCACGCACAACGCCTACTGGCGGCCGGCCTGGAGAATATGCCCCTGGCAAGCCAGGCCGCAGCGACGAGCATCCTCCAGACGCCGACCCCGAACACCGTCCTCGATCCCGATCGGCCGCCCCGCTATCTGTCGCTGGCCGAGGCGATCTCGAAAGCCCTGGAGAAGGGTACCCGCGGCAGCTTCGCTCTCAACGGCCAGGGTGACGATACCCTGGTGCGTGCCACGGGTGGGAACCTGAGTACCGATCAGATTCGCGTCCTCGCGCTCGACCCGGCCATCGCGGAAACCGCGGTCGAGGCCTCGCTGTCGAAATTCGACGCAGTCTTCCAGTCCAGCATGAGCTGGAACGTGACGGATCGGCCCATCGGCACCGCCCTCGACGCCTTCCAGGCGGGACGCGCTGGCGCGCTCAACGCCATCCAGACCGATGCCGCGACCTTCAATGCCGCCATCCTGAAGCCGTTGCCGACCGGTGGCGTGGCGGGCATCACGTTCAACACCCAGTATCAGTTCACCAACCTGCCGGCGGCCGTGAATCCATCGTACACGCCCTCGCTCCAGTTCCAGTTCGAGCAGCCCCTGTTGCAGGGCTTCGGCGTCGAGATCAACCAGTTGCGGGCCGCCTTCCCGCAGCCCATCCTGGCCGCGATTCCCGGCAATCTCTTGCAGCCGACCTCGGAAGGCATCCTGCTCACGCGCATTCGCTACGACCAGTCACGAGCGGATTTCGAGGCTAATGTCAGCCAGATGGTGCTGAACGTCGAGGTCGCCTACTGGAACCTCTATAGCGCTTACTGGAACCTCTACAGCCGTGAACTCGGCCTGCGTCTGGCCTACGAATCGTGGCGCACGACGCGGACGAAGCATCTGGCCGGAGGCGCCCAGGGCATCAAGCTCGCCGACGTCGCCCGCACACGCGGCCAGTACGAACTCTTCCGCGGCCAGCGCATCGACGCCCTGAGCCAGGTGCTCGAGGGCGAGCGCCAGTTGCGGAAGCTGATGGGCGAGATCAGCGAGGATGGCACTCGACTCATTCCCAGCGATACGCCGACGCTGTCGCCCTATCAGCCCGACTGGCAGACGTCGCTTGAGGAAGCCCTGAACCTGCGGCCCGAGTTGGTCATTGCCCGCGAGGACCTCAAGATCCAGCAACTGACCGTGATCGAGCAGAAGAACTCGCTGCTGCCCGATCTGCGTTTCACCGCGACCTACGACATCAACGCCCTCGGCGGCCGTCTGGATGGAGCAGATAACAACAACGCTTTCCGCAATCTGGCGCGAAACGATTTCAACAACTACTCCCTCGGTTTCCGCTTGAACGTCCCGCTCGGTTATCGCGGGGCGAATGCCAACCTCCGGCGAGCCCGGCTGGCCCTGGCTCGCAGTTACGCCCTGTTGAAGGACCAGGAAGAGAAAACGGAACAGTTCCTCGCCTTGCAGTACAAGTTTCTGTTCCGCTACTACGAGCAGATCAAGATCCAGCGGGCCCAGCGAGAAGCGTATGGCCTGAATCTCCGCCTGCTGTTCCTGCTCGTCGGCGAGAAGAGCGACCTGAGCCAGCCGGCCCTGCTGGAGACACAGCGGTTCTTCGCGGAAGCCCTGGCCCAGGAGTACGCGGCCATCGTCAACTACAACAACACGCTGGCCACGTTCGAGTACGCCAAGGGGACATTGCTCAAACACAACAACGTCGTGATTGGCGAGGGCGAACTGCCGACCTGTGCTCAGGAACGAGCGGCGGATCATCACGCTCGCCGCAATGCCGCCATCGTCCTCGCGGAACGGAAGGCACCGCTGCACTGCTCCGGCGACGGCTGCGATCACAAGGCCATGCTGCCGCAAATGCCGCAGAGCCAGCCAGGCTCGCTGCCGAGCCTGCTGGAGAATCAGCCGAAAGTGCCGGACGACCGCGACATGAGCGATCTGCCGACGATGGGCCGGCCGGAGCGGGGATTGCCGATGGGGATGGCCCCGGCGGCGTTCCCGGGTTCGGCGGGATCGGCCTCCGCGGCAGTGCTGACGCCGCCGGCCCGTCCGGAAGCGTTCGGCGCCTCACGGATGCTTCCCTCGTCGGTACTGTCTCGCGACTCGGCGCCCTCTCTGGCCCCGGTCTCGCTGGGCACGCCGCAGATGCCGTGACGTGAACCTGGATGACGAGAAGGGCGGCTTGCGGCT
>JBBRIK010001041.1:0-3018 GCA_038221045.1 Gemmatales bacterium | reverse complement strand
GTTCCCGCCGCACGCCTTGAAGACGAGGTCGGCCGGCTTCAGCCCTCGGAGTGTCTGTATTCAGAGAGCGACCAGTCCGGCCTGCTCGCTCGCTTGCAAGCTCTTTGGCCCGAAATGAGCCTGAGCAGCCGGCCCGACTGGAACTTCGATGCCGACAGTGGGCGGGCCGTGCTGTTCCGTCACTTCGGCGTCACCACACTCGCCGGCTTCGGCTTCGACGACCATCAACCCTGTCTCGTCGCCGCCGGGGCGCTGCTGCTCTACCTGCAAGAAACGCTCAAGGCCAGCCTGGCCCACCTGACCCGCCTGCGTCCTTATCGTCCGGAGCGGTTCCTCTATCTCGACGAGGTCACGCGCCGCAGTCTCGAACTGACGCGAACCCTGCGCGACGGCGGCCGCGATGGCTCGCTCCTGGCGACGATCGATCGGACCATCACCTCAATGGGAGCGCGGCTGCTGTCCGAATGGCTGACGACACCGCTTCTGGACCGTCACGCCATCGAGGCCCGTCATGACGCCGTCGCCGAGTTGGCCGCCGATCCGGTACTGCGGCGCGAGCTGCGCGAACTGCTGGCCGGGATGCCGGACCTGCAACGGCTGTCGTCTCGCGTCAGCACGGGTGGGGGGTCGCCGCGCGATCTCGGAGCCATCGCGCGCGGCCTGCGCCAGTTGCCGCGCCTCAAGGCTCGCATCACCGCCCGCGGTGCCCACATGCTCCGCGAACTGGAGGGCCGGCTCGAATTGTGTCCCGATTTGCGCGATGCGCTCGAAGCCGCCTTGGTCGATGAGCCGCCGCTGAGCGCCAAGGAAGCAGGCATCATCCGCCGGGGTTACGACAAGGACCTCGATGAGGTGCATCGGATCGCTCACGAGGGCAAGGACTGGATGACGCGTTTCCAGGCCGAGGAGATCACGCGGACCGGCATTTCGAGTCTGAAGGTCGGCTACAACCAGGTTCACGGCTACTACATCGAGGTGACCCACACCCACAAGGCGAAGGTGCCGTCGAACTACAATCGCGTCGGCACCCTCAAGAATGCCGAGCGCTACGACACGCCGGAATTGAAGGAGTTCGCCGAGAAGGTCCTGACCGCACAGGATCGAATTTACGCGCGCGAGTACGAGTTGTTCGTCGCCCTGCGCGAGCGAGTCGCGAGCCAGTCGCCGCGCTTGCTGACCACGGCGGAGGTGCTGGCGACGCTTGACGTTCTGGCTGGCCTGGCGGAATTGGCCGTGTCGCGCGGCTACCATCGTCCGAAGATCGTCGATGAGCCGGCGCTGCACGTCGTCGAGGGTCGGCATCCCGTTCTCGATCAGATCCTGCCGCCGGGAACGTTCGTACCCAATGACGTGGCGATGGACCCCGAGCATGGCACGTTCTGGCTCATCACCGGGCCGAACATGAGCGGCAAATCGTCATTTTTGCGGCAAGTGGCGTTGATCGCGTTGCTCGCGCAGGCGGGGAGCTTCGTTCCGGCGAAGGAGGCGACGATTGGCCTGGTGGATCGCATCTTCACGCGCGTGGGAGCAAGTGACGACCTGCGCCGTTCGCAGAGTACGTTCATGGTGGAGATGACGGAGACGGCGAACATCCTCAACAACGCGACGTCTCGCAGTCTGGTGATTCTCGACGAGATCGGCCGCGGCACCAGCACCTACGACGGCGTCTCGCTGGCCTGGGCGATCACGGAGTATCTGCACGATCGCATCGGCTGCCGCGCCCTGTTCGCGACGCACTACCACGAACTGGCGGAGTTGGCCGGGAAGTTGAAGCAACTGCGCAATTACAACGCGACGGTCCACGAGGGGGCGGACGGCATCGTCTTCCTGCATCGGATCGCCGCTGGCAGCGCCGACAAGAGCTATGGCATTCACGTCGCGCAGTTGGCCGGCATCCCAGCGGATGTGCTGACGCTGGCGCGTGAGGTATTGGCGGAGTTGGAGGAGCGTCACGTCAGCGCGGTGGAGATGCCGGCAGCGAAGGGGCCGAAGAAGCCGCGCCTGGTCGAGTCGAGCCTGTTCGCCCACACCGAAGATCCGGTCCTCGTGGACATTCGCGATGCGAAACTCGATTCGTTGACGCCGGAAGAGGCGCTGATCCTGCTGCGGCGCTGGCAGCGCGAACTGCGCTCCGGTTTCTGAAAACGCCCCGGCGACAGAGGCTGCGCGCCCTCAATCTCACGGCTTACACTTCGCCGGCCCGGCTCCCATACAATTGCGGGATCACTCCTCCCCGATGTAGAAGGGCCATCCATGTTGCCTCCCCTGCTCCGCACGTCCGGCCTCCTCTTCTTGTTCGCGTCCTCCGCACTCGCGCAGGACAAGTTCGATCCGACCACCGCGAAGGTCGAGAAAGCCGTCGCCTGGTACGATATCCGTCCTCTCGGCGTCGAGGGCCAGGGGTGGAAGGAGACGAAAGCGCCGTTTGATCGTCTGCCCGCGAAGGCGGAAGGCGTCGTCCGCGATGCCGTCTGGGGACTGAGCCGTGATTCCGCCGGACTGTGCGTCCGCTTCGTCACCGACGCGCCTCACATAGCCGCGCGCTGGACGCTGACGAAGAAGAACCTCGCCATGCCGCACATGCCGGCCACCGGCGTCAGCGGGCTGGACCTGTATGTTCGCGACACGAAGGCCAACCGCTGGCTCTGGCTCGCCAATGGCCGGCCGAACGCTCAGACGAATACCGGCAATCTCGTCACGGGACTGGAACCCGGCAAACGCGAGTTTCTTCTCTATCTGCCGCTCTACAATGGCGTCAGTTCCGCCGAGATCGGCATCCCCGAAACCGCCACGCTCTGGACAGCGCCAGCCCGGCCCGCGGAGCGTCGTAAGCCGATCGTCTTCTACGGCACCTCGATCACGCAGGGCGGCTGCGCGTCGCGGCCCGGCATGGTTCATACCGCCATCATCGGCCGTCGTCTCGACTGTCCGATCGTCAACCTTGGCTTCTCTGGCAATGGCCGCATGGAGCCGGAAGTGACGAAGCTCCTCGCCGAGATCGACGCCGCCGTCTACGTC
>JBBRIK010001040.1:0-3021 GCA_038221045.1 Gemmatales bacterium | reverse complement strand
CGTGCCGCTCGCCTCCTGGGTGCTGTGCTCACGCTGGACTCAGTGAGTCCATTCGGGTCGCAACAGCCGCCGGACACGTCAACCATCTACCCGCGAATTCCATAGATGGTCACCGTACCGGTAGGGATGACGTACTGCATGAAGACACCTCGGTCGTGCGGATACGCAGCCTTCGCGAGCATCAGCGACTCCTCACCAGAATCGGCGAGAAACGCCTGCTGTCCCGCCACGGCGAGATACTTCCCGTAAGCGCCTGGAAGAAGTTCCTGCCAGTGACTTTGCAACCAGTCAGCGTTGCGATCAAATGCTTCCTGGGCCTTGCGCGCCTCGTCAATCTCGTCTGGGTCGGTCATCTCTCTCCAGGACAGCACAGACTCCTGGACGGGTTCTTCAGTGTTACCGATAACCCGGATCATTGCACTCACTCCTTTCCGAGAATGAGATCCAACGCCCAGCAGCCGCGAACATGCGGTCCCGAACCGCGAAGATGGCTCAGGATGTCGCCGTTGTCGCACCCCGCGTCTTCGAGAGCATCAGCCAGGATCGGCAGCATTCGATAGCTGCGCTCGTCGTAAATGGCCGCCGCGATGTTCACAATGGTCCCGTCATGCCACCAGCGCCATGAGGGCTTGATCGCGATGGGGCGATACGGGTTGCCAAAGACGTCATGGATGATCGCCGCTCGGTCCGCGTCGTTCAGGAGAGAGGCTCCCCACACCACTGCGGAGGCCCAGGAAGATGGTTCCTCGGCACACAGCCCCGCCACGCAGCGGGCCGACCACCAGCCACTCGCGGTGTCCTCCCCCACAGTGTACCGCGAAGCATCCGCCACGGCTGCGAAGTCGATGTACTTCAGGACCTTGCGCAACCGCTTCTGGCTCGCGCCTCCTTCGGCGACCTGTTCGGCAACGTTAATGATTCGCTTGAGTTCATCCGCCGCGAGATGATCGTACGCTCGACGCCACCAGGCGCACCCGGCCAGGCGCAATTTCCGCACAGTCGGCTTCCCCTCCAGGAACTGGAGCATGAGCCGGGAATCGCAGCAGATGAGCCATTCGTCCTCGGTCATGGCCCATCCTCACGCCTTGATCATGTCGCGCACCGTCATGCCGCCGGGGATCATCGGCAACACATGCTCCTGATACGGCACCATGACGTCCAGCACATACGGACCCTTACTTGCCAGCATCTCCTCAATCGCCGGCTCCAGGTCCGCCTTGTCGCAGATCCGCCGCGAGCCGCAGCGGAAACTCTTCGCCATTGCCACGAAGTCCGGATACGGCGCCTCATCGTGGCCCGCTCCCAGATAGGTGTGCGCCCGATTGCCTCCGTGGAAGCGATCCTCCCACTGCACCACCATGCCCAGGTGCTGATTGTTCAGCAGGAACACCTTCACCGGCAGCTTCTCCGTGAAACAACACGCCAGTTCCTGCACGTTCATCAGGAAGCTGCCATCGCCGTCGATGTCGATCACGAGCTTGCCCGGATGGGCCGCCTGCACGCCCATCGCCGACGGCAGCCCGAAGCCCATCGAGCCGAGACCGCCCGACGTCACCCAGTGCCGCGGCTGGTTGAACTGGAAATACTGCGCCGACCACATCTGATGCTGGCCCACGCCCGTCGTCACAAACGTATCGTCTAGCCGGCCGGCGTCGCGCAGCATCTGCCACAACCGCCGGATGGCATACTGCGGCAGAATGGCGTCGTCGCGCTCCTGGAAGTGCAAAGGTTCCGTCTCGCGCCAGTGTTCGACCTGTCGCAGCCAGTCGCCGTGGCGCACCGTGGGTGGCTCCGCGTCTTTTGGCTCCTCGTCCAGCAGCGCCACTAAGTCCGTCAGTGCCTGGGCCACGTCGCCGACGATGGGAATGTGGGCCGCCTTGTTCTTGTTGATCTCCGAGGGATCGATGTCGATATGGACGATCTTGCCGTGCTTGGCGAACTCGCTCACCTTGCCCGTCACGCGATCGTCGAAACGCACACCGAGGGCCAGCAACAGGTCGGCGTCGTTGATCGCATAGTTGGCGTAGACGGTGCCGTGCATGCCCAGCATGTTCAGGCACAGGTAATGATCGCTCGGGAACGCGCCCAGGCCATGCAGCGTGAGCGCCACGGGGATGCCGGTCCGCTCAGCGAAGGCCCGGAGTTGCGGGGCGGCGTTGCCGTGGATGAGGCCGCCGCCGCCGTAGATGATCGGCTTGCGGCTCGCCCTCATCGCGTCGAGGACGCGTTTCAACTCCTCGCGGCTCGCCTTGCGGTAGGGACGATAGCCGGGCAGGTTCATGGGCGGGTCCCAGTCCTGTACGACGATCTTGTTGAGCTGCACGTCCTTGGGTACATCGACGATGACGGGGCCTGGCCGGCCCGAACTGGCGATGTAGAACGCTTCCTTCATGACGCGCGGAAGGTCCTCGGTCCGCCCCACGAGGTAATGATGTTTCGTGATGGCGCGGGCAATCTCGACGATGGGCGTTTCCTGGAAGGCATCGGTGCCGATGACGGGTGTGCCGACCTGGCCGGTGATGGCGAGGAGCGGCGTCGAGTCCATCTTGGCGTCGGCCAGACAGGTGACGAAGTTCGTCGCGCCGGGACCGCTGGTCGCGACGCAGACGCCCACCTTGCCGGTGGAACGGGCATAGCCTTCGGCCGCGAAGCCGCCTCCCTGTTCGTGTCGCGGCAGGATGGTCCGCAGCCGGCCTTCGACGTGCGTCAGCGCCTGGTGAATGGGCATGGAGGCACCGCCGGGATAGGCGAAAACGATCTCGGCGCCGTGATTGATGAGACACTGAACGAGGATCGACGCCCCCGACTGAGGGGCCTTGAGATCGCTCATGATGGTCGGACTCCCGTCGCAACTGGAGAAGCAACAATTCCTTCTCGAACCATTCAGTATAGAGGAGTCATCTGACCGGTTCCAGAGTCGCAATCCCCTCGTTCCCACGCTCTGCGTGGGAACGGCTTCTTCGACGCTCTGCGTCGTCTTACGAAGGGAGGCGACGCAGAGCGTCGAAGAGCACGTTCCCA
>JBBRIK010001039.1:0-3025 GCA_038221045.1 Gemmatales bacterium | reverse complement strand
AGTGGGGGCGCGATTTTGACGGCGATGGCCGGCTGGGAGGGATGAGGAACCAGAACCTGCTATTCGACCGGTTCGAGGGACAATTCCTCCAGAAGGAGATGGCTCGCGGCGGCTTCGGAGGTGGTTTCGGCGGCGGTCCGCCCATGGCTCCTGGGAAGGCTGGTGGGGGCGGCGGCTTCCCAGGTGATGACAAGGGGGCCGACAAGGCCAAAACGGAGCAAAGAGCGGGAGAGGGCAAGGGCGAAGCCGGCGGCGCGCCGGCGGTGCGAGTCCGCGAGGACTTCCCCGAGACGATGCTCTGGCGGCCCGCGCTCATCACTGACGACAAGGGCGTCGCCATTCTCAACGTCCCCTTCGCCGATAGCATCACGACCTGGCGCATGACGGCCTCGGCCTCTTCCAGTCGTGGACAACTCGGCGGCATCTCGGCCCCGTTGAGAGTATTCCAGGACTTCTTCGTCGATCTCGATCTGCCGATCGCGCTGACGAAGAACGACGAGGTGTCCTTCCCTGTCGCGGTCTACAACTACCTCAAGACGCCGCAGACGGTGAAGCTCGAACTGAAGGAAGAGCCGTGGTTCGAGTTGGTGGACGGCAAGGCGGAACGCTCGCTCGACGTCAAGCCCGGCCAGGTCACCGCGATCAAGTACCGCATCCGCGCCAAGAAGATCGGCTATCAGCCGCTCCTTGTGACAGCGACCGGCAGCAAGATGTCTGACGCCATCCGGCGCGTCATCGAGATCGTCCCGGACGGTCAGATGAAAGAGCAGGTGGCCAACAATCAGTTGGCCGGCAAGACCACGCATTCGCTCGTCATTCCGAACAACGCCATTCCCGATGCCTCGAAGTTGATGGTCAAGGTCTATCCGGGAGTGTTCAGCCAGATCCTCGAAGGAGTGGAAGGCCTTATCCGCCTTCCGGGTGGCTGAATGGAGCAAACGTCATCCTCAGCCTATCCCAATGTGCTGGTTGTGGATTACGTCAAAAAGGCCCGTGTGGCCTCCTCCGCGAAGTTCCTCATGACGGCTGAGCAGTACCTGAACGTCGGCTATCAGAAGCTCCTCACTTTCGAGCGTCCCGGCGGCGGTTTCGACTGGTGGGGCAACGGCGAACCTCTCGTCTGGCTGTCGGCCTACGGCCTGCAAGAGTTCAACGACATGGCCAGGGTCTACCCCATCGACCGCGGCGTCATCGACCGCACGCAGTCGTGGCTGATGAAGCAGATGGGGCCGGACGGCACCTGGTCGAAGATCGGCGCGACGCATGGCGAGGCCATCGAGCGCATGGGCGATCCGAAGCTCCTCCTGACCAGCTATGTCGTCTGGTCGCTGGTGGACAGCGGTTACAAGGGCAAGGAATTGCAGAAGTCGATCGACTTCATCCGTGCCGGCGTGAAGAAGGCCGACAACGCCTACATCCTGGCCCTGGCGGCGAACGCTCTGGCCTCGTGGGACGCCAACGACGATAGCACGCTCGAAGTGCTGAAGAAGCTGGCGACGATGAAGAAGGACCTGCCCGAGGACAAGGCCCTCTGCTTCCCGGCGGGTGGGCAGTCGCTGAGCTACGGCCGCGGCGACAGCATGACGGTCGAGACGACGGCCCTGGCGGCCCTGGCGATGCTGAAGACGAAGCAGTTCGCCAACGACGCCAACAAGGCGCTCGTGTACATCACCAAGTCCAAGGATCCGCACGGCACCTGGGGCAGCACTCAGGCGACGATCCTGGCGCTGAAGGCCCTGGTGGCGGCGGCGGGCGGCGCGCCGATGAAGGAGACGGCGAAGTTCACCCTGTCCGTCAACGGCAAGCAAGTGGCCGAGGGTGAGGTCAACGACAAGAACAGCGACGTCCTGCAGATGTTCGATCTGAAGGAACACGTCCAGGCCGGCAACAACGACGTGACGGTCGCGGTGAAGGGCGAGACGAACATGATGTATCAGGTCGTCGCGCGGCACTTCGAGCCGTGGGTGACGATGGAACAGAAGAAGCCGTTGCTCGACGTCACGGTGGATTACGACCGGACGAAGCTCTCGACGGCCGATCTGCTCAAGGCCAAGGCGACGCTGAAGTACAACGGCGAGACGCCGACGTACATGGTGATCGTGGATCTCGGCATCCCGCCGGGCTTCACGGTCGATGGCGGAGATTTCGCCGAGATGGTGGCGGCGAAGAAAGTGCAGAAGTTCAGCATCACCGGGCGTCAGGTGACTCTGTACCTGGGCGACGTGAAGCCGGGCGATGTGCTGACCTTCGACTACAGTCTCAAGCCGAAGTATCCGGTGAAGGCGAAGACGCCGGCGACGGTGGCGTACGAATACTACACGCCGAAGAACCGCGTCGAGTCGAAGCCGGTCGAACTGTTGGTCGAAGAGAAGAAGTGACAGGGTTATGTCAATGAGTTGGCCGCGAGGGGCGAGACGAGGAGTCTCGCCCCTCGTTTTTTTTGACGAGAGGGAAACTTCCGTCTCAACGAGGTGTTTTACAATTGCGTGAGCATCTGCTCGGGGAACCGATCGAGAGGAGTCAGAACAATGACCACGACGCGAACGACGTTCGGACTGGCGGCGGCCCTCACTCTGGGCCTGCTGGCCTCCAACAGCCCGGCGGAGGAGAAGGAACATCATCATCCCTCGCACATTCACCACGCACTGCACGAGTTGAAGGAAGCGCGACACGAGTTGCGGAACTCGAAGCACGATCACGGCGGACACAAGGGGAAGGCCCTGGAAGCGATCAACGATACGATTCACATCCTCGAGAAGATAGTCGCGCACGAGCATCACAAGCTGCATGCGTCCACGGTAAAATCGCATCCGAACGAGCATCACAAGCACGCTTCGCATCTTCACCATACCCTGCATGAAGTGAAAGAAGCGCGGCATGAGTTGCGGGAAACGAAGCACGATTTCGGCGGTCTGAAGCACACTGCCCTGAAAGAACTCGATATCGCCGTGCATCAGTTGGAACTGGTCGTCAAGCATCACAAGAAGTAAGGGGCGAGCCGCGACCGCTGCCGATAGCTGGCGAC
>JBBRIK010001038.1:0-3028 GCA_038221045.1 Gemmatales bacterium | reverse complement strand
AGACAGCGGACCCTGGCGGTCGAGGCGGTTCTGGCGCGCTGCGGTCAGTGACTTGCCTATCCTCAGCAAGAATGCGAGGTCAACTGATCTGCTGGCCGTTACCCCCGGATTTGGGCGGCGACACGAGTGGCACCGTCTGCGTGACGTGGAGGAGGTCGATACGGATGATTCGATCGGAGATTCGGTCGCCTGGATTGGCTGGGATGCCAAGATGAACGTAGCGGTTGGCGACAAGGACGCGATGAGGGTCGTCAATGTCGTACGTCGTTCCATCCGTCACATGAAGACGGAATGGCTCGAAAGGAGTGGCTCTCAACACGTCGTTCAACTCGGTTGGAGACATGACGATTTCCTCGGTAGCAAGCCTTCACGAAATTCTACGGCCAAGTAAGACAAGAAGGAGTCGGCCACCTTGTCTGGTTTAGATACCTGTCCAATCGAATGCTCGGGGTCGCGCAGGTGGTTGACAGAGACCCTGATTGTGAGTTATACTTTTCTCATCGTCTGACGCCCCGGTTTTTGCTCCCTCCGTCATCTCTCGCCGGGAGCGGAGGCCCAGCATTGCGAAGGCGGACGTATCTCACTCCGCTGCCCGCAATGACCGTCCCGCGGCGACATCGCTGCCAGTTTCGAGCCACGGGACATCTTCCGCAGCGGGGAGACGCTAATGCCGAACTCATCGCACCGCACTGACAAGGCGAACTCTCCCTCCCCCCCCATTGCCGTTCCGCCGCCCGTGAATCCGGAAAATGATTCCGACTGGGATGATGCCGCCTTCAACCTTCCTCCCGCGCCCCCGGCCACCGAGGCTATTGAGATCCCACCCGAACCGGCGTCTCCGAAGGATTCCACCGGCGACAATCAGCCCACGATCATTTCGCGGCCCCCCATCCTGTCGAGTTCCGTCGAGCATCACCTCAATTCGCTTCGAGGCCGTCGCCTGGCCCACTTTGAGCTACTTGCCCCTATCGGGGTCGGCGGCATGGCCGCGGTTATCCAGGGACACGACCTCCAACTCGACCGCGACGTTGCCCTCAAGGTGCTGCCGCCGGACATGGCGGTCGATCCCGAAAACGTCCGCCGCTTTCACCAGGAAGCACGCGCCGCCGCCAAACTCGATCACGAGAACATCGCTCGGGTCTTCTACTGCGGCGAGGACCAGAAACTCCATTTCATCGCCTTCGAGTTCGTTCAGGGCGACAACCTGCGCACCATCCTCGAACGCCGGGGCCGGCTGCCCGTCGGCGAGGCGCTGCACTACATCCTGCAAGTGACGACTGGACTTGCACACGCTGCCAGCCGGGGCGTCGTTCATCGCGACATCAAGCCGTCCAACATCATCATCACTCCCACGGGGCGGGCCAAGCTCGTCGATATGGGACTGGCGCGCACACTGACGCAGTACGGCGATCAGCAGTTGACGCACTCCGGCGTTACCCTCGGCACCTTCGACTACATCTCGCCCGAGCAGGCGATGGAGCCGCGCGAGGCGGATGTCCGCAGCGATATTTACAGCCTCGGCTGTACCTTCTATCACATGCTCACCGGACAGCCGCCGGTGCCGGAAGGAACAGCCGCCTGGAAGTTGCACTTCCACGAACACGAATTGCCCGTCGATCCGCGCCAACTCAACCCGGACGTGCCCGATGAGGTCGCCGCCATCCTCTCGCGCATGATGGCCAAGAATCCGCGCGACCGCTACCAGAAGGCGGAACACCTCGTCGAGGAGTTGCTCCGCGTCGCCCAGAAGGTCGAGACGAGCAAGGAACGGATCGACGGAGTCCTCTACGTTGATGCTCCCTTGCCGTCGAGGCCGACGCGGCCGCTCATCTTCATCGCGCTGGCCATTGCCGCCGTCATCGCGCTGGTCTTCGCCGTCGAGCAACCGGGACAGCAGCGCCCCAGTTTCACGCGGCCGCCCCCGTCGAAAGGCAATCCCGAGGCGAAGGGAACGGCAGTTGTCATCACAGAGAAGCCGCCCGAAGGCAAGGGTGACCCTCCGCGCGACGTGGCCCCGCCAGTTGCCGCGGCGCAGACCTTCACCTGGAACGGATCCGCGAAACACGACGATCACCTCGCCTTCGTCGAGAAGACCCACCGGACGGCGAGCGCTGAGATCGAGATCATTCTCAATGCGGACCTCGACGTGAGCGGCAATGGGAAGGGGGAAGTCGCCTGGGCGCTGACCGGGAAGAAGGTCCTCCTTCGCTCAGGCGAGAAGGAGCGGCGCGCGGTCCTCTTGACTTACACGGGCGATGGGCCGTCGTTCACAACCGCCCTGTCGTTGGAAGCGGAGGAAGTGCGGTTGCAAGGGGTGCGGTTCGTTGTGTCCGGTGCCGCCTCCGTGCGGATGACCGGCGTCCAGATCGTCGGCGGCCGCAACCACCTCGTAGAGGACTGCTACTTCCATCAGAAGTATCCGAGCTATTCGCCGGAACGCCCGATGACGGCGCTGCTGCTCGAGGGTCCTCGCGTCGGGCAGAGGCCCGAGGTGAAACTGAATAAATGCGTCTTCATCGGTGAGGAAGCCCCCCCGCAGCCGCCGGCTCCGTTGGCGGACCGCAAGAAAATGGCGCTCCTTGGCCGGGGCGGTCAGTATGCCGTCCTGCGTCGCGGCGTCGGCGATCTCGGGATCAGCGAATGCGTGTTCGGCCCGCACCAGGGCTGCGTCCGGCTCGAAGGCGATGCCGCATCCCTCAACAATGGCTACGACGTCACGATGCTGCACTGCTCCGCCCTGCTGGCTGATGGATCGACCGCGTTTCACCTTGACGAAGATGCCTCCGCCCGGATCAGCGTTGGTTTCAGCCTCTTCTCGCGCCCACAGTCACGCGCCGAATCCGCCGCTGCCGCCGCCCTTATCCGCCAGGGAGGCAAGAGCGACGCCGTGCGCTTCCGAGGAGAGAGCAACCGCTATCACGGCCTCGATGGCTTCTGGCTCGAAGGGCCGCGCGAGCAACTGCTCGCCGCAACCTGGAAAGACTTCCAGGACCGCGCTCCGGACCCCCTTTCCACTGTCCTGGAGCGC
>JBBRIK010001037.1:0-3028 GCA_038221045.1 Gemmatales bacterium | reverse complement strand
CGACGATCTTGCCGGGGTTGAAGAGGCCCGCGGGATCGAACGTCCGCTTCAACTCGCGAAACGCCTGATAGAGTACCGGACCGTACATCTTCTCCTGAAACGGACTCCGCACCAGGCCGTCGCCATGCTCGCCGGAGAGAGCGCCGCCATACTTCAGCACCAACTCGGCCACCTCCTCGGCGATGGACTCGAACTGTTCGACTCCCGCCTGCGTCTTCAGGTTGATGACCGGCCGCACATGCAGACAGCCGACGGAAGCATGCGCGTAGACGCCCGCGCGGGTGCCATGCCGGGCGATGATCGCCAGCATCTCGGCGATGTAATCGCGCAGATGTTCGCTCGCAACGGCCGTGTCCTCGACGAACGAGATCGCCTTCGCATCGCCCTTCTCGGCCATCGACAGGCCCAGGGCGAGCGTCCGCAATTTCCAGATGCGCTGCTGCAACTCCGGCTCGGTCGCTTGCTGGAAGTGGTAGCCGAAACCTCGCTGCCGCAGGTCCGCTTCCACAGCGTCGAGGCGAGGCTTCAACTCCTCGGGCTGTTCGCCGTAAAACTCGATGAGCAGGATCGCGTCGGGATCGCCGTGCAGGAACTCGCGCAGCCGGGACGCCTCGGGATTGAGCCGGGTGCAGTCGAGAATCGTTCGATCCATCACTTCGACAGCGGCCGGGCGATGAGCCAGGATGCACGGCGTCGCCGCCAGCGCTTCGAGCAGGTTGTGAAATTGCGCCACCACCAGCGCCTTGACCCTCGGCAACTCGATGAGCCGTAGTTTTGCCTCGACGACGACGCCCAGCGTCCCTTCCGAGCCGACGAACAGATTGGCAAGGTTCCACGATGCCGGCGAGTTGAAGTGATCGAGGTTGTAACCGCCGACACGGCGCAGGATCTTCGGATAACGTCGCTCGATCTCCGCCCTATGCTCAGCAGCCAGACGGCGGACGGCCCGGTAACACTCCCCTTCGCGATCCTGCTGACTCGACAGCGATTCCAGTTCGTCGGCACTCAGCGGCCTGGCGTGAATGATGCTGCCGTCAGCGAGAACGACGCGCAGGTCCAGAACGTGATCGATCGTCTTGCCGTGAATGATGGAGTGGGTGCCCGAGGAGTTGTTGGCGATCATGCCGCCGATGGTCGCCCGACTCGCCGTCGAGATGTCCGGGGCAAACTGCAATCCATGTGGCTTCAGCTTCAGATTGAGATCGTCCAGGACACAACCGGGACGGACGCGCACCCAGCGTTCCGCCGCATTGATTTCCAGAACGTCGTTGAAGTATTTCGAGCAGTCGAGGATAACCCCGGCCCCGATACACTGGCCGGCCTGCGACGTTCCGCCACCGCGCGCCGTCAGCGGTACGCCGTGCCGGCCACAGGCTCGCACCGTCGAGACGACGTCGTCTTCCGTTTGCGGCAGCACGACGCCGAAGGGAACGATCTGAAATACGCTGGCGTCGGTGGAATAGAGAGCGCGGCTGAGGCGGTCGAAGCGAACCTCTCCCTGAATTGTCTGCTGGAGGCCCGAGAACAGAGCGGATCGATCGTTCACCGGCAATGCGATCCGGCTCATTTCTTGTCCTTCGCGGGCGGCTCGCCGACCAGACGATCCAGGTCGCGTTTCCCCAGCCCGAGCGGCTTCATCCATTCGCCATAGGCCGGGTTGGGCAGGATGATCCACTCCTTGCCCCACTTCTCCCGCGTTTGATCGACCTTGTCCTTGCGCTCCTTGATGGCCGCTTCCAACTTGATGGGGTCCGTCGTCTTTGGCTCCTTGGTGTTGTCCACGCTGCTGCGGAACTTCTCGTCGAAATCGCGCAGACTATCGCCGACGTAGAGCAGCACTCTGAACTCGGATTCCACTTCCGCTCGGCGGGCGGTCTTGTTGCTCGTCGTGGTGCTCAGTTTGAGTTGCTTCGCATCCTTGATCGGAATCTCGAATCGTTTCAGCGCAGCCAGTGACGCCTCTCGGAACTTCTCGTCCCGGTTGCTGATGTAGCACACTGTCACGTCGAGGCGCTCGGCCTCGCGGATGAAATCGCGCGCGCCGGGAATCAGGCCCAGCCGATCGGTATTCTTCTGCTCCCAGGGGTCCCAGAGGCGTTGATCGTAGGCCAGGCCGCTCCGCAGCAGCATGGCCTGAAATCCCGCGTTGTCGAACACCGTCTCATCGAGATCCATGACGACGGCAAGCTTCTTTCCCTTGTCCCTGTCTGCCTCGTGCAGTTCCTTGAGCCGGCGCGTGGCCAGGTTGTACGCCTGATAGCAGCAGGCCCGATACTCGGCCGCGGTCTGCATGTAGAGGTTGGCGTCCAGCCCGCGATGAAGAGGGGCCTCCGGCTTGAAGGGCGCGATCGCCTGGGGCGCGTTGGCCAGCCCCAGACCCGCCAGCAGGCCGAGCGCGCCGGGCAACAGAACTCGCTTCCATCGTTGGCCCCTCGTCATTGCGTCTCTCCGGAGTCTGTGCCAGGTGCGCATCGCTGGTGGACGAGGTTCATTCACATTCACGGGGTGGCAAGGGCGGCGGAAGCGCCTCAGGCGGGGGGGGAGTGACGGCCAGGTAGAGCGTCCCCGGTTTGATCAATTCCAGATGGCGCGAATCCACCTCCGCGCTTTCGCCGATCAGAACGGCCGTCCCCTTCTTCAGCAGGGCCGTCGCCTTCGCGGCTTCGAGCGCTTCGAGTTGGCCTTCCTTGCTCACCAGGAAGAACTTGCAGGACTTCACGCTCACGGGCTTTTTCTCGACCTTCCCACTCGCCTGATAGACTCGTGCGGTCACATCCATCAGCGTGGGTACTGCCTCATAAACCTTGCGCCTGATCTGTTCCGTCCTCCCGCCCGGCAGTTGGACGGTTTCGGCCACCTCCTTCACCACATAGCGCATCACGGTGACCTTGCGAACGACCTCTACAGCGACCAGGGTCGGGTGTTCAACTTCGATGACTCCCTCCCTGGCCAACATGGCGGTCCGGACGAGCAGGGGCGCGGTCCGGGGCAGCATTCCTTGCAGGCGCAGGACGTCGAAGAGTGGCCC
>JBBRIK010001036.1:0-3029 GCA_038221045.1 Gemmatales bacterium | reverse complement strand
ACACGCCTGGCTATCGACTGGCGCCCCGTTGGGGCTGAAGTCTCGCCCTGAACGAGCGCCCGTCAATAGCCAGGGGTGTCAACCCCTGGTCGGGAAGCCAGGGGCTTACGCCACCTGGCTATTGACTGCCGCCCCGTTGGGGCTGAAGAACCGCCCTGAAGGGGCGCCCGTCAATAGCCCGGGGTGTAAACCCCTGGTCGGGACGAAGCCAGGGGCTTACGCCACCTGGCTATTGACTGCCGCCCCGTTGGGGCTGAAGAACCGCCCTGAAGGGGCGACCGTTAATAGCCAGGGGTGTCAACCCCTGGTCGAGAAGAACACGAATCCCTGACTGTTGAGGTTTCATCGTGGCTGCGACCGAATCCAACTCGAGAGCCGTTGCCTCCCCCGAGCAAGTGCGCGAGGCGAAGACCCAGCTGGACGCGCACGTCCGCGAGATCGTGGCCTGGCACTTCCATCCCGACAACGGCACTCCCTTCTGGCTCGACCGGGCCAAATCACTTGGTTTCGATCCGGTCAGGGATGTGAAGTGTTTCGAGGACCTGCGCAAGTTCGGACTGTTCGAGGATGACTGGCTGCGCGGCGGTCCTGTCACCCGCTGGGTGCCGAAGGCGCTGCACGGCAAGCCGATCTATGTCTTCGAGACCGGCGGCACGACGGGACTACCGAAGAGCCGGGCCGTCGTCGAGGATCACTGGATCGATTACGAGATGTTCAGCGAGACGCTCCCCGAGAAGAATTTCCCCAAGGGGTCGAACTGGCTGATGCTCGGGCCGTCCGGGCCGAGACGTTTGCGTCTCGCGGTCGAGCATCTGGCCCAGCATCGCGGCGGCATTTGCTTCTGCGTCGATCTCGATCCGCGTTGGGTCGTCAAGCTCATCAAGAAGGGCTGGATGGAACAGCTCAAGGCCTATCAGGAGCACATCATCGATCAGGCGATGACGATCCTGTCGGACAAGGCCAACCACGGGATCAAGTGCATGTTCACGACGCCGAAACTGCTCGACGCCCTGGCAGCGCGGCTGGAGAAGGAAGGCTCGAGCATTCGCAAGGCGGGCCTCACCGGCATCTTCTGCGGCGGCACGGAGATGACCTCGCAGTGGATTCGCTTCACGATCGAGGAATACCTTGGGCAGGAGGTGTACATCGCCCCGACCTATGGCAACACACTCATGGGCCTGGCGGCCTCAGAGATGCCGATAGCCGCGGATGGCTACAAGATCAACTACTACGCTCCTCATCCCCGCGCGATTGTCGAGGTAGTCGATTTCGATGACCCCGACAAGCTGGTGCCTTATGGGCAATCGGGCCGGGTGCGCCTGACGACGCTGACGCGCGAGTTGTTCATTCCAGGGTTCCTGGAGCGCGACGAGGGCGAGCGCGAGCAGCCGTCGGTGAAGTATCCGTGGGACGGTGTCAGCGGCGTCAAGCCCTGGCGCGGCGTGGCGGCGCAGACGACGGTTGGGGTATACTGACATATGAAGGAGGCAACCAATGCCATCACCGTTTCCCGGTATGGATCCGTACATCGAAGCCTCCGGCCTGTGGGGAGACTTTCACGGGAGTATGCTGTCGGCGATCCGGGCGGAACTCAATCAGCGTTTGCCCGAGGGCTTTGTTGCCTCCATCGACCTGTATGTCTGGACGCCGGAACGGGCGAAAACGTCACGCAGGCGCAAGGTGGAGCCGGACGTGTACGTCAAGGAAGAGAAGCGGCGAGGTTCGCCGGCAGGGTCAGCGACTGCGGTGGCGGCACCCAACACGATTCTCCTGTCTGTCGAGGAGCGCCGGAAACGCAAGTCCGTAAAGGTGTTCGATGTGCGAAGCAGGCAGGTGATTACTGTGATTGAGTTACTGAGTCCTGCGAACAAGGAGCCAGGAGACGACCGAAAGAACTATCTGGACAAGCGCAGCGAGTACCTGGCCAACCGGCTCAACCTTGTGGAGATCGATTTGCTGCGGTCAGGACGGCGAAGTCCTCTGGGCGATCCACCGCCGCCGATCGCCGATTACTTCGTGATGGTGTGCCGAGGGTGGGAGTTTCCTCAGGCCGGCTTCTGGACCTTCAGCATCCGCGACGCATTGCCGGACATCCCGATCCCCCTGACGCAGGAATTGCCAGGGACCCCATTGCCGTTACGGGCCTGTCTCGACCGCGCCTACGACGAGGGCCGCTACGCCGATTCGTTGCCTTACTCCGAGCCTCTTCGCCCACGGTTGAGCAAGGAAGATGCGGCCTGGGTGAGAAAGCTGCTCGATGCCGGGAACAGCGGGGAATCCTCTTGATGAGAACACGATCACACCAAATGCTCAGCAGGAGAGGAACCCAGGTTGGGGTATACTGATGACGGTGGGCGAAATCCTCAGACGGTTACGCGACGATGGCTGGTTCGTTGCTCGTCAACGCGGCAGTCACCGCTAGTTAAATCATGATACCAAGGCAGGGACCGTGACTGTGGCGGGAAAGCCTGGCCGGCGGCTGCATCCAAAGCTGGCGAAGTCCATCTTGAGGCAGGCTCAGTTGGGGGATTCCTGAATGCGTTTTCTGGTCAGAATCTATCGATATGCCGGCGATTATAGCGCCCTGGCACCTGATCTGCCGGGATGCGTTGCCGCAGCAAAAACTATGGAAAAGGTGCGGAAGCTTATTGCCGAAGCGATTGCCCTGCATCTGGACTTGATGCGGCAGAATGGCGAACCGATCCCCTCACCAAGTAAACACCTAGACTTTGCGATTGACGAGACTGCGGATGAAGAGGAGTTTTGCACCTGGGTGGAAGTCGAGACTCCTGAGCCGGTCTCTCCCTGATACACGCTGGAAACCACACCGAGTCCGCCGATACTCGCGGGCTGTCCGAGGAGAACATCCATGATTCACATCCCGATTTCCCGCTGGGGCGAGCCGTACAAGAGTGCGGAGGCGGACAAGGTCGTCCACTTCGATACCGGCGAGGTACTGTGCGAGGTCAGCCGGGCCAATGGTGCGCTCGTCGAACGCGACATGCGCTTCGCCAAGCGCGCCCGCGACG
>JBBRIK010001035.1:0-3030 GCA_038221045.1 Gemmatales bacterium | reverse complement strand
GTTCACCGGCGCCGTTGCTGCCGTCCTGTTTTCAGGGACGGTGCAGGCGGCCCCGGTGCCGTGGAACTTCAACTGGACGCCCAGCGCCAAGAAGCTCTACACGGAAACCTCAGCGACCAGCTACATTACGCTGACCGATGAGCCCGGCCGCAACGTCAACACCGATCACACGTTCATTACGGCGACCAACATCGCCATCGTCAGCGATGCCACGGGCGGTTTCGCCGATGAATTCACGCAGGGCGGGCACCAGGGCGATGTGACCCTGTCGCTGAAGCTCACCGACAACACTTTGCCCACGTCCAATCACACGTTCCTCTTCACCGGCACCTTCAACACGATGGATCCGGCATTCCACTCGACGATCTCCAATGATGCGTCGAACCTGGCGTTCACGCCCACGGGCACGCAGCACTACACCATGGTGCTGGGTCATAACGAGTACGACATCAAGTTCTACTCCTACACTCCTCCGGGACCGCCCGACACCGGCAACTCGAACGTGGCCCCCAACAAGGGTGCGATCTCGTACAAGGTGACGGTCCGCAACCTTGACATCCAGAAGGCGCCCGAGCCTTCGACGATGCTCTTGGCCGGTCTGGGCGCCTCGTTCATGAGCTTCAGCGCCTGGCGGAAGCGCCGCCGGCAGGCTCGTGAAATCGCCATCGTCTGAGATCGATTCCGCTTCGCCCGCCACGTTGTCTCAATCTAGTGACCTGACTGACAGCCTCGCGGCAAGGCGGGAACCTGCTCCGACGCGGTTCCCGCCTTCGCCCGAATCCCTCCCGCTGCCACGCCCCGGGACGACACCCTGACGAGACGGCACCATGCGACAACCCGGCCCGTTCCACTCTCCTATTCCTCCGTTCGTTACACGATCCCCTGAGACGTCCTCCGGACGGATCCTCACCCGCAACTGAGGGAACGACCGCTCATGCGCCGAAAACTCAACGTCAAGTTCCTGCTGTGCCTCGTGGCCGGGCTGACCGTCGCCTCCGGCGGCGTCGCTCTGGCGCATCACCTGCAATACCGCCGCATTCCCTTCGCCCTGCTCCGGCAAGCCCAGAAGGCCGAGGACGAACACGACCTCAAACGCGCCGACGAATACATCTCGCTCTATCTCGATTTCGAGCCGGGCGACGTCGAGCAGAAAGCTCGCCTGGCGCGCATCCTGACCAGCAAGAAGCCCTCGGCGACCACCCCCATCGACGATAACCGGGCTTACTTCCTGCTCCAGTATGTGCTGGCCCGAGACCCCGAACGCCAGGACCTCCGCCGGCTGTTCGTGCCGCTGTCCATCAAGATGTTCCAGCTCGAGGACGCCGCGGCGCAGCTCAAACTGCTCCCGCAGAGTGCCGAGACCGCCAGCTTCTGGGCGAGCTGGTACGAGGCCAATGGACACACCGACCAGGCTGTCGATTCGTACCGCGAATCCGTCAAACTCGATCCCGCGAACGCGGAGATCGTGGCTCGCTTCGCCAGGCTGCTGCGGAGCCGAACCTGGAGCCAGTTGACGGGAGAGCAGTCGTCGAAGAAGCGCGAGGCCGACGCTCGCGAGGCGGACGAGGTCATGGATGCGCTCATCAAGGCGGCCCCCGATTCCTGGCAGGCCCGGCTGGCGCGCTGGAACTATCGCCGTGCTTCCTTCCTCTTCGAGCGCCGCGGCGAAAAGCGCCCTCAGTTCCTCGACATGGTCCGAACGTTCCTGATTCAGGATATCGTCAAAGACGTCGAGAAGGCGCTGGAGTTGCGCGAAGGCGAGGCGGACGTCCGTCTCGCGGCAGCCGAGGCGGCCCAGATGGAAGGCCGGCTCGAAGCGGCCCACTCGCACCTCGAGAAAGCCCTCCAATTGCACCGCAAGGAGCCGCAGGTTTACCGGACCTACGCCGCTCTGGAGTTGAAGGTCGAGGAGAAGGAAACGACGCCCGAGGGCAAGACGGCCGCCCGCCAGCGCGCCCTGAGTTGGCTGCGGCAGGGGACCCAGGAACTGAAACCACCGGCACAGACCGATCTCTTGTTTCAGTACGTCCTGCTGCTGCTGGAGACGAATACGTCGAGCGACCTGGACGAGGCGGCGACGATGATCAATCGGGTTCGCGTGCAGAACGTCTCGCCCGCCGGGGCCGACTACCTGCAAGGCCGGCTGCTCATGGGCCGGCAGCAATGGGCGGAGGCGGCCAGCCTCCTCGAACGCGCTCGGCCCATGCTCACGGACTACAACTCGGCCAATCAGATCGATCTGAACCTCACCCTCTGCTATGAGGAATTGAACAATACGGACCAGCAGCTTGCGTCCGCCAAACGGATGTACGACCGCAACCCCGGATTGCTCCAGGCGCGCTTCAACCTGGCGACGGCTGAAAAGGCGGCAGGAAAACTTGAGGCGTCCTTGCGTCACTTCAACGAGACGCTGTCCGGAAGCGACGCGCCGCGGGGTATCTGGATCGAGCAGGTTCGCCTGGCCATCGTTCACGCCGCGAAGACGAACGCCAACGCCGACTGGCTCCGCGTCGAGCAGACCTTCGACGACGCCAAGGCACGCAACCTGGCCGACGACGTCGAAATCGCGCACTTCCGGGCCGAGAGCCTGCTCGCTCGGGATCGAGCCCGCGAGGCGCGCGAGGTGTTGCTCGAAATCCGCAAGAAGGCGCCGGAGCGCCCTGAGCCGTGGGCGGCGCTGTCGGCCCTCGCCGAGCGCCTTAAGGACCCCGACGAGGCGCTGCGGATCCTCGAGGAAGCGGAAAAGACGCTGCCGAACGCTGCCGATTCGATTGACCTGTGCCTGGCCCGCGCCAGTTACTGGTCCGCACGGCAGAACAGCCAGACGAAGCCCGAGTTGCTGAAGCTCTCGCAACTGCTCCAGAAGCGCGAGAAGTTTGAGCCGGGGGATCGCTATCGACTCCTCCAGGGCCTGGCCGAGGCGAACTATCGGGCAGGCAACACCGAGGAAGCGGGCCGGCTCTGGAAGGTCCTGGCCGCCGAGGAGCATTACAAGAACGATCTGCGTCTGCGTCTGGTGCTGTTCGATCT
>JBBRIK010001034.1:0-3033 GCA_038221045.1 Gemmatales bacterium | reverse complement strand
GTGGGGAATGTTGAGCGGGCCTGCGGGATCAAGCCCGATGTTTGTTGAGAGAAGTAGACGCCCTTCGCGTGCCAAAACGAGCAGCGAGACGGTTGACGAGCCGCAAGAGATTTCCTGAGTTGGAGCCGCGGCAAACCGGGGCCGGCCAACTTGACTCCTGTTGTTTGTAGAAGTTGCCGCTCTCTCATGCGTTCGCTGCAAGCTCGATCATTCTCTTCCAGGGGCGGCCAACCCTCGGGAGGGTTGGCCGCTCGGACCGCATTTCACACCTTCAGCAGATGGCATGCATCCGCGAATCCGCCTGCCGGGAAGCCGTACTCGCTCGCGGTGACGCGGGCCAGGGCCACCAACTGCCGCCAGCGGAAAGCCGGACGCGAGGCGGCGAATTCCTCGCTCACCGTGCGATAGTACTTCTCCGCGTGCAGAGCGCCGTCCTCGCTGACGGCGAAACGCAACAGCAGATCGAAGACCGCACGCTCCGGCAGTCCCAGCACGCCGTAGTGATGGACCAGCGCCGCCGCCCGCGCCTGGTCCTTCTCCTTGATCGCGGTTTCGGTTTCGCGGAGGATCGTGCCGGCGTCCTTCTCCTTGATCTTCTCCAGGTGTTCCGGCAGCGGCTGAGGCAGCTTGGTCTGGCCGTTAGCCTGCCCGGCTGTGTGGTACGCGCCGACGATCAGGCTGGCGAAGGTGTTGCGGACGTCGCTGACGCGGGCGATGTTCCGCCAGGCGTTGGCCGAGTCGCAAGCGTGGACGCCGACCGAAGCGCCGTGGATGCTGCCCTCGGGCTTGCCGGGCTGAGCTTCCTTCTTCGTCCGGCCGGGGTCGCACAGTACGAGCCGATTCGCCGCCAGCGACATCGCCTCGCCGATCGCTTCCGGCGACATGCCTTCCGCGAGGGCCGCGGCCACCGCCTCGGCGGCCTGGGGCCTGCTGCTGCCGTAGATGGTTCCGGCCAGGCGCTCGATCCAGCTATCCTCGGCCTTGCGGTCGCCGACCTTCTTGCCCAGCAGCTTGAACTGGTCGAGGAGCTTCGGCAGGACAACCCGCACTCCCCCCCGGCCGCCGCCGTCCTCATTGACGCAGTAGCGTACCGATTGACGCAGCAGAGTGTGCGCGTGGTCCTTGCCGGCCAGGTCGAGCATGGCCCAGGCGCGCCAGGACAGTACGACGCGATGCACGTCGATCTCGTCCTGGATGCAGAACTGCAGATGGTTGTACGCCTCGCCGATCGGACCCTGAGCCAGGGCCGCGAAGGTACGCTCGGCCTGCTCCATGTCGCGCTTGCGAGTGGCCTCGCGCAGCGGCTCGCCGCCCGGACGGTCCTTCGGCAGCGTTGCCGGCTCGACCGGGTGCAGCACTTCTTTCTTGCGGCCGCCGACCTGCTGCATGCGTTGGGTGTTGCGATAGAGGACCTTGAGGACAGGCAGGGCCTTACGATCCTCGGGCAGTTCGCGGGACATCTCGAAGGCCGGCACCAGGGCCATGAAGGCGTGGTAGCCGGTGTAGTCCTGGCCGCCGAACGTGCGCGCGTTGGCCAGGGCGGCCGCGGTGACGAGGGCGCCGAGGGTGGTGCCGGATTTCAGTTTCTCGACGAGGATCGGCAGCAGCTTGTCGGCCGGCGTCTCCTGCATCAGGGCCACCAGCGGCTCGCGGTCGCCGAACGAGAGAGTCTTGCTCTCCTCGGCGGCGAAGGCGGACGAGATGCCCAGGTCGGAGGCCAGGGCCGAGCCGACGCTGGCGATCAGCATCCCCTTGCCCACATCGGCGAGAAACTCTCGGCGGTTTCGATTCATCATGCGCTTGCTCCTTGGAGAGAATGGGAACGGGCTGTTATTTTATGAGGCTCAACAGATTAACGCGGCGGTGTTACACGTCTACTCGTCCTGTAGACTCTTGCGCCGGTGGCGCGAGGTCCCGGCGACGATTCCTCAGAAGCAGGACCATACCGGAGAAACCCAGCAACGAGCCGGAAATCGCCGCCATCAGGACCAGCGTTCCCCGCAGACCGTCCCGCGCCCGCGTCACGTCCCGGTCCAGGGGCCGAATGATCTCCAGGACGCCCACGACCTCGCCCTCTTTCCAGTCCTTCTTCGTGCTGTCCTGATGGCCGTTGTGACACTGGACGCAGGTCAATTGCATCCGCTGCGCTGTCGCATAGCGCAGCACGGGCCGATCCTGGAAATCCTCGAATCGGTAATACGGCGTTGTCGGCGTGTCCCTCAGTCGGGCCAGCGCCTGGACCTCGAAGTCATCCTTGGGGCCGCCGTCCTTTCGCGTGCGGAAAGGATGGTCGCTATAGAGACGGACTTGCACACCCGATTCGCTCCGGGCGCTGATGTGCTTGCCCAGTTCGATGGTCAGCGTGGCCGGCAAGGGGATGGCGTTTTTCCGGGTGGCGTAGTCGTGGGTGGCCTCGACTCCCTTGAGCTTGGCGCGCTCGACCACGTCCGCGCTGTAGTAGTTGTTCACTTCGTCGAGGATCTCGGACTGCTGGGCGGCACTTTCCAGCGCACTCGTCCGCATCAGATGATCGGACAGGCGCGACAGCTCCCACATACCGGCCGCCGAGCTGAGCGTGACAGCCAGGAGAAGGCCGGCCGCCACTGGATTGCGCCGGCACCAGCGCCACAGCCGTTCCGCTCGGCCGGCAGGCCGCGCCCGGATCGGCTCGCCGCCCAGATAACGCCGCAGGTCGTCGGCGAGTTCCTGAGCCGAGGCATAGCGCCGTGCGGGCGCTTTCGCCAGCGCCTTGAGGCAGATTGTCTCCAGGTCGCGCGGTACCTTGTCGTTGAGTTGGCGCGGCGGCCTCGGTTCGTCGTTCAAGACCTGGAGGAGGAGCATCTGCTGATTGCCGCGAAACGGACGCTCTCCGGTCAGCAACTCGTAGAGGACGACGCCCAGACTGTAGACGTCGGTTCGACCATCGACGTGATGCGCTTCCCCCCGCGCCTGTTCGGGCGACACATAGGCGGGGGTCCCCAGGAACTGGCCGGCCAGGGTCATGGGCGTCTGGTCCATCTCACTCTTGGCCAG
>JBBRIK010001033.1:0-3037 GCA_038221045.1 Gemmatales bacterium | reverse complement strand
GAATCCCAGGGGTCTGATTCACCACGAGGGTCATGCCGAGAGGGAAATAGTCGATGGTGCCAGAGCCGTCCTTCTCGGTCCAACTCTCGGGTCCAACTGTGTTCTTCAGCAGCGTGATGAGCCGGTCCTCACAGGTCTTCCCCGGTTTCCCGCTCCCCTCCTGCAACGGAACGACAAGATCCGCGACCGTGTAAGTGCGCGTAATGAGTTCGACGCCTGGAGGGACAGTGGGCCGTCCGACGGGAGGAAGCCGAGGCGACACCTGACCGAACGACCGGGCCGGTGTCAGGCTGAGCAAGCCGGCAAGCAGTAGGGCCGCTTGGCCCAAAGCGTATGAACATGGCTCGACTCCTCGCGATCGGAGAACTGAGAGAAGATGGGACGGAAGAATCGCTCCTTCCGCAAGCGGAGTCATAGCCGGATTGTCGGAGGACGCAAGGGCAAAAGAGAATGAGGGACCGAGAAAACCCTCATTTGTTGGCTGGAGACTGCCGTGCTGCCTCGATGGCCAAGAGGCGTTGCAATTCACCGAGGTCGGCCGGCTTCGCGAAATGGTGATCGAAGCCGGCCTCGCGCGAGTGATGCCGATCCTCCTCGGTTGCATAGCCACTCATGCAAATCAACAGAGCCCGCTCCAGTCCCGGCAGGGTGCGGAGTTGACGGGCCACATCGAAACCATCCATTCTGGCCCGCAAGGCGGTGTCCAGCAGAACGACCTGCGGCAGATAGGTTCGTGCCGTCTCCAGCGCGGCCGGGCCGTCATGGGCCTCGCGCGCATCATGTCCCCAGAGCCGCAGAAGCAGCACCATCGTCTTCGTCGTGTCGTGGGAGTCATCGACCACCAGCACGCGCAAGGGGGAAGGCCTGGCGGCGTCACTCATACCATTCCTTCGCTGGGGCCGTCTGGGGTGGGTGTCGGTCTGGGGGAGGTCAGGGTTGTACACGCACCGTATTTCAGGTTCAACGACGATGCTCGTGTGGACAGGAAGTTATTCGTCTGTGCTTGTTAAAGATTTTCGTTTGAAGCGCGAATTGTCTTCAGTCCGATACCGTACCGAGCAAAGACGATTTTCGAGAATATGGTTGCAAATCGCCTCCTCTCCCGTTTGAATGCCCTCATTCTCAGCGAATTTGATTTCCAGGAATGGTGTCTCTTTCAGGCAAGGTGGGTTGAGCCATGGCTCGATCGGCCTTCCGGAGGGAGACAATCCGTGGCGTGAAGGCAAGTAACTAACCTCCGTGGAAACGATCACCTTCGACATCGGGCAACCTCCCCCAGCCCGTACCCTCGGTGGTGCTTTCCATCCAAGGCCGAAGGCCGGCACCGCATATGGCGAAGACCCCTCCCGCTCAAATCCCGCCCGTAAATCGTCTGCTTGCCCTGTTGCCGGCACGGGAATACCAGCGACTTCTCTCCCATCTGCAACCCGTCACCTTGAAGCTCAGGCAGGTCCTCCATGAGCCTCGCGTGCCTATCGAGTATGTGTATTTCCCCACTCGAGGAGTCCTTTCCGCAGTCACCGTCATGGAAGACGGCAGCACCATCGAGGTGGCGACGGTGGGACGCGAGGGCATGGTGGGGCTTCTCGCCTTCCTCGGGGCGGAGATTTCGCCCAATCAGGTGGTCGTGCAGGTCGCGGGAGATGGGCTGCGCATGAAGGCGGACGTACTGAAGGAAGAGGCCTCCGCGGACAGCCCCTTACTTCGGCTGCTCTTGCTGTATCACACCGCTTTCCTGATCCAGATCTCGCAGGTAGTGGCCTGCAATGGTCTGCACAAGGTGCAGCAGCGCTGTTGCCGCTGGCTGCTCATGACTCAGGATCGAGTTCAGTCCGATGAACTCCGGCTCACTCACGAATACCTGGCGACAATGCTCGGCGTCCGCCGCGCTAGCGTCACGGATGTTCTTCGGCCACTTCAGAAGCAGGGCATGGTGCGGTCCTCGCGCGGCAAGATTATCATTCTCGACCGCGCAGGGCTGATGGCGTCCAGTTGCGAATGTTACCGGAGAGTCGAAGCAGAGTTCGCTCGTCTGTTCGCCTGACAGCGTTGCCTACCCTTTGAGCTGAACCTCAACAAGAGTGGTCTCGTCGCGGCTGAGAGCGTCGCGCAGGGCTAGCTCGAAAGTGTCGGAGTCGCTCACCGCCTGATGACGCACGCCGAACGCCTTCGCGAACAGGCCGAAGTCGGGATTGACGAGATCGACGCCGAGATAGCGTTCCTTGTAACGCCGCTGCTGGATGGCCTTGATGAGCGTCAGACTGCCGTCGTTGAGCAGCACAATGACGATGGGCAACTTCTCCTGCACTGCCGTCGCCAACTCCATACCGCTCATCAGAAAGCAGCCATCACCCGCGATGGCGACGATGGGCCGGCCCGGAAAGGCGACGCGCGCTCCCAGGGCGGCGGGAATGCCATAGCCCATCGAGACGTAGCCGGCCGGATGCAGGAACGTCCTCGGTTCGTAGACTGGAAACTCGACCATCATGACGTAGGCCAGCCGGCAGATGTCGGCCACAATGATGCCGTCGCGCGGCAGAGCGCGGCGAAGGGGGGTTACGAGGTCGATGCCGGGAAGTTGCCAGGGCTCATGCGGTGTCCGTGCCGCGGTCCAGGGTGGCTGGCGGACGGGAGGAAGCAGTGCCAGCAGTTGTTGGAGAGCCAGCCGGGCGTCGGCGCAAACGGAGCAAGTCAGCGGATAATGCCTGCCTCCCTCGGCGGGGTCGATGTCGATCTGGGCGAGTTGCGCGGGCAGCTTCAGCGTCCAGGTTCCTGTCGCCATTTGTGTGAATCGGCAACCGATGGCGAGCAGCCCATCGGCCTTGGCGAACAGCGGCGAGAAGAAATCGTCCATGCCGCGCAGATCGGACGTGGCCCGATGCCAGGACATGCCGGCGGCGAGGGGATGATCGGAGGGCAGGGCGCATTTGCCCATCGCCGTGTGAAAGACCGGCGCTCCCAGGCGCTCTGCCAGCTCGCGCAACTCGGCCTCCGCGCCGGAGGTGACGACGCCTCCGCCCACCAGGAGCAGGGGCCT
>JBBRIK010001032.1:0-3052 GCA_038221045.1 Gemmatales bacterium | reverse complement strand
GACTGCGGCTGTCTCTGGACGTGAAGAAGGTCCAGGTGGAAGTGCATATCCTGCCCCTGGCTGCCAGCGAACAATACCGGGCCTTGCGGCAAATGGCCGGCGGCGGCACATTCCAGGTCGAGGCGAACCCGGGGGCGGTGGTGGATTTCCGGCTGAGCGTGGGAGAGGGCCAGGCGATCTCCCTCTACATGGGAGGGAATACTCTTCTGCGTGAGATGGTGGAGTTGCTTATCCGCTGGGAAGAAGGTGCCGTGATCAACGCGCGGCAGGAATACGAGCGGCTGTTCTGGAAGTTGCCGATCGGGGTCGGCCTTTTCGCGCCGGCCATCCTCCGCATGGAGGATGCCGTGGGCATCGTGAACCTGCTGAAGCAATTACAACTCCTCGAAGGGGAACCCAAGGTCAGCAGTTACAAGGAAGTGAAACTACACCGGCTGCAAACCGACGTGAAGAAGTATCGCGAACTGGCGGGACTGTTCAGCCTCCTGCAACAGCAGCAGGAAATACCCTTCGCCGGCCTCCTGGCCCTGCTGCCGACGCAGGAGGCGCCGCCCGCCCTGCACCTCGCCGTCATCGACAAGGCCGTTCACATCAATGCGGACGAGTCCCATCTCAAGAAGCTGATCGACCAGGCCGAGGCACGCAAGAAGGCTGGCGAGAAGGGGCCGGCCGGCCCGCTCCGGGAGGCCAACGCCGCCCTGGACATTGTGCCGGCCAACGCTCGCGAGGCGGCGAGCCTGTTCCTCGAGTACGAGGGACACTGCCTGGCGCTATTGAACAACCAGGTCTGGAACTGCTTCTACCAAACGGGGCTGCTTCCGGCGGACGCGCCGGAGGCCACACGAAAGGAGACGGCGCGCCGCTTCCTGGGCTACGTCCCCGTGAGCGCCGATGGCTCCACCTACCGCTACGAGTCCCGGCCTGGGGAAGTCATGAACGGACGCCACGGCTCGCATCGCCGGCCGGAACTGCACGGCCGGGTGGCCGAGGGTTCGGAACTGGGGAAGCTCCTCGACCAGATCAAGGCCCTCCGCGCCGAGTTGCGTTTCCTCGACAACGGGCTGCACACGGTGTTGACCATCGAGCGCCGCTGAAGACATGGGCAGACAGAAACGCGCTCAAGTAACAGGGACGTTGCCTTGACCGGAGGATGAGAGGATGTCCGAGAAGTAATCTCTGGCGTTGTGGGTGGTCTGGTCCTTGCCGAGCGCGCTGCTGCATCCTCTCGCGGAGACGTCCTCGAGGTCACGACTGGCTGGAATGGGTCCCATGACGAGGCTGGCGATAACAATTCACGGAATCGTTCAGGGAGTAGGCTTTCGGCCGTTTGTTTACGCTCTCGCCCGCAAGTTCGGCTTGCGCGGCTTTGTCATGAACCAGACGGGAAGCATCCTCATCGAGGCCGAGGGCGAGCCGGGTCTCCTGGAGCGCTTCCTCGCCGAGTTGACCTCCTCTCCCCCTCCCCTGAGCCACGTCGATGCCATTCACTGGACCTCCCAGCCGCCAGGTGCCGAGACTGATTTCTCCATCCGCCGCAGCGACGAGAACGCGGGGCCCGTTTTCGTCTCACCCGATGTTGCCACCTGCGACGACTGCCTGGCCGAGTTGTTCGACTCGTCCGATCGGCGTTATCGCTACCCCTTCCTCAATTGCACCCGCTGCGGCCCCAGGCTCACCATTATCCGCCAGGTCCCCTACGACCGCGAACGAACCAGCATGGCGGGATTCGACATGTGTCCTGCCTGCCGGGCCGAATACGCGGATCCGGGCGACCGCCGCTTTCACGCTCAGCCCATTGCCTGTCCCATCTGCGGTCCCCGTCTGGAACTGTGGGGCCGCGATGGCCATACTGCCGATCCGCTGCGCGCCGCCGTCGCCGCCCTGCGCGACGGGGCCATCGTCGCCGTCAAAGGGCTGGGGGGATACCACCTGGCTTGCGACGCCCGCAATCGCGTGGCGGTCGCGGAGTTGCGCCGGCGCAAGCACCGCGACGAAAAGCCCTTCGCCCTGATGGTCGCCGACCTCGACGCCAGCCGCGAGTTCTGTAGGGTTTCTGCCGCCGAGGCTGCGCTGCTGCTGTCGCCGCGCCGGCCGATCGTCCTCCTCCAGCGCCGCTCCGAGTGCAGCGCCATCGACGCCGTGGCTCCTGGCAACCCATACCTCGGCATCATGCTCCCTTACACGCCGCTGCACCATTTGCTCCTGCACGACCCGGGCAGGGCCCTCGTGATGACCAGCGGCAATCGCTCCGACGAGCCTGTCGCCTATGAAGACGAGGACGCACGCCTTCGCCTTGCTGACATTGCCGACCTGTTCCTGTCCCACAATCGCCCCATCCACCTGCGCTGCGACGATTCGGTAACGCGCGTGGTCGCTGGCGCCGAACTGCCGCTGCGTCGCTCGCGCGGCCACGCTCCCCAGCCTCTGACGCTGCCGGCGGAATGCAGCTTTGTGACCCTCGCCCTGGGCGGCCAGATGAAGGCGGCGTTCGCCCTCGGCCGGGGAAAACATGCCTTTCTGAGCCATCACCTCGGCGACCTCGACCACTACGAAGCCTTCCGCGCTTACCGTGAGGCCGTCGCTCACTACGAACACCTCTTCGCTCTCAAACCGGAATGGATCGTCCACGATCTACATCCCGATTACGCCTCAACTCGCTTCGCACAGGAACGAAGCGATGGGTGCCGGACGCTGGCCGTCCAGCACCATCACGCGCATCTGGCGAGTTGTCTGGCCGAACACGGACTCGACGAGCCAGCCCTCGGCGTCATCTTCGATGGCACTGGTTACGGCACCGACGGCGCGATCTGGGGAGGGGAATTCCTGGTTGGCGATTGCGAGGATTTCCGCCGCGCGGCGCACCTCCGCTACGTCGCCCTGCCCGGAGGTGAAAAAGCCATCCGCGAACCGTGGCGCATGGCGGCGGCCCACCTTCTCGACGCCGGCGAGGGACTGTCGCTCCTCCCAGGGAAGCTCTCCCTCGCGGCAGTGAAGACCTTGACCACCGCGATCGAGCGCCGGCTGCATACGCCGCTTACCTCAAGTGTGGGCC
>JBBRIK010001031.1:0-3055 GCA_038221045.1 Gemmatales bacterium | reverse complement strand
CCCCCCTGCGTCGGCGCCCACCACCCACCCCACAGACCACCCCGCTTCCCGGAAAACCGCGACCGCCGCCAGGCTCCGCACTCCCCTTCGGGCCAGTTCTTCGGGAAGACGGATTGTTCGGCGAGGATCGCTCCGTCATGGTTTCTCGTTCTTCACGGCTGCGAGCGGTTTGATCTGGATGTTGCGAAACGCCACCGGGTCGTTGTGGCCGCAGAAGCCGAAATGGCCGGACAGACGGTCCTTGCCGGGGTGTGACTTCTTGCCCATGAACTCCGTCACCTTGCTCACGTCGGTATCGACGATCCGTGAGCCGTTCAACTCGACCATGATCGCCGGCCCGCGCACGGTCACCTCCATGAAGTTCCACTCGCCCAGCGGCCGCAGATAGCCACGCTGGGCCGCCACCATGCCATAGACCGAACCGTTGTACTGGCGCGGATCGAGCTTGGCGTATTGGGCCGCGGTGTCGTCCAGCACCTGCACCTCGCACATCGCATCGATCGACGCCTGGCCCTTGCCGGGATAACGGATGGCGAGGCCATTGTTGCCGCCCGGAGGCAGCCGATACTCGACACGGGCGACGAAATCGCCGTACTGCTCCCTGGTGTAAATGTTGCCGCCCTTCTTCGGCCGGCAAACGATCGCCTCTTCCTTGACCTCGTAGTTGTCGGTCGGGCCAGCCCAGCCGGTGAAGTCCTTGCCGTTGAAGACGTCCTTGAAGCCGGCGCTGCCGTGCTTGCGGAGTATCGCATTCGCCTCCGTGGCGGGAACCTCGCGGAGGTAGACGTTGCGCCAGCGGATCTCGCCGCCATGCGTCTGTAACTGGATTGGCCCCTTGCGGCGCAGCGTCAACTTGCGGTCCCAGAAGTTCTCCAGACGCGCGTGATCGACGACGAGTTTGCCATTGAGATGGACCGTAGTACGCTCGCCGACCTGGAGGATGCGGAAGCTGTTCCACTCTCCGAAAGGCTTGTCGGCCAGCACCAGCGGATCGCGGCCCGGCGCACCGGGACTGTTGTTGAAGAGTCCACCGCTGCCCTTGTCGGCGCCGCGATCCCACTTCCCGCCTTCTTTCGTGGTGTCCCAGATTTGCACCTGCGGACTCGCCCGCAGGTAGATGCCGCTGTCGGCCTTCGGCACCGTCCGATATTCGACGAGCAGTTCGATGTCGCCGAACTCGCGATCGGTGGTCAGGTACGCTCCCTTGCCGTCGTTGATCAGTTCGCCCTTCTCGACGCTCCAGTGCTTCTTCGCGTCCGCAGTCCAGCGTTCGATCTGGGCCTTGCGTTCGGACTCCGGCATCTTGTCGAGCTTGTACGGATCGAAGTGGGGCATGCCGTGCCAGCCGGTCAAGTCCTCACCGTTGAACAGGGCGGTGAACCCTTGCGGTGGTTTCACGTCGGCCGCGGGGATACGACTGCTTAGAGAGAGTACGAACACCACGGCAAGAGCTGGCAAGCGGATGGCGGGCATCGAGACGTCCTCCGGAAGACGAGAACGGGGAGGGAAGCAGGCAACCTCCTTGTTGTAGCTGTTCTACCACGAACGTGACGCATCGCACTTCAGGGCTCTTTGCGCTTGACGCCGGCAGGCTGGGGCGTGTCTTTCGTGATGACTTTCCAGCTCTCCCCTCTCTCGCGCAGGCCGTTGAAGTCTCGCGGCTGATACTCGACATCCAGATGCGGCGTGTTGACGGCCTTCCCCGCCTCCTTCGAGTCAACCGCCGCCGCCAGAACGCCTGTCGTCAACAGGGTTCGCTCGACCGGGTAGGGTGAGCGGCCCGCGCGGAAGTGGGTCTGAATGGCATTGCTCAGGGCCATGAACAAGTTGCGATTGCCCCAGGGACCAACGAAGAAATTCGTCGCTCGCACTTGCTTCTCGCCCGCCAACCGGCAAGCGAAGTTCCAGCGCGAGTGGTTCTCGCCGATCTTGAGCGTCATCCCGCGCAGGCCGTCCTTGTAGGTGACGAGGACGCCGAACGGCTTGACCTTGCTGAACGGCTCGGTCTGAATCAACTCGCGCAGCGAAGGCTGTTTCGGACCCAGTTCGGCAGCCATCGCCGCGTCGGCCAGCGGCACCGACCAGCGGCCGTCCGCCGCCGCTTTCCAGAGCGCGTCGCCTGCCAGGAACTCGACCTGTTTGACGCCCGTCTCTCCGCCGGGCCGAAACTCGACGAACGATTGCAGCACTTCCAGAGCGTGAAAATCGTAGATCTCGAACGGCCCGCCGTGGATGGAGACCGCCTCGGTGATCCGTGGCTCGCGCGGCAATTCCAGGGCGGGACGGCGTTGCGCCAGCGGCACCGACGAGCCGGCCATCAGCGGAATCTTCAGCGTGACGGCCGTGTCGTACATCTCCTTCGCCCAGTCCCAGCGGAAGGAGAGATGCTTGTCATTGAAGACAGGGACGACGCGCTTCGATTGCTTGAAGACCGTGACGATTTCATCGAAAAATCGCTTGCGCGGATACTCGCGGACACCCTTCGCATTGACGGGATACTCGCCGTGTTCGCCAATGGACAGGACGGCATCGGCGGCCAGTTCCTTGCCGCCGAGCGTCAGTGCCTCGCCGATGCTCTTGAAACTCGGGATCTTGTAGTCCTTGGCCACGGAACGGGCCATATCTTTGTCGGGGCACTGATCGGCGTAGAAGCTGGCGATCTTGATGCCGTGATCGATCCATCGCCCGTTGAAGAGGAGCGGCTCAAGGAAGTTTTCGAGGATGACGTGCGCATGCGAGCGATAGCGAAACTCGGTGAAGACGGCGGCGATGGTCAGCGGCTTTCGCGCTGGCTCCTCCGAGGCGCTCATCGTCGGAAGGAGAATTGCCGCGGTCTGTCCGAGGAAACGACGACGGCCGCTCTGGCTGAGAAAGGGACTCATGGGTATTCTCCTTCGAGGCTGCTCATGGATGCCGCAACATTGTGGCAGGTTGAAGGACAGGATGCGTCATACATTTTCTGAATCTGAGCGGTAGGTCCGGCGAGCCGAGCGGGACTTCTTAGGTAGGTCCGGCGAGCCGAGCCGGACTTCTTAGGTAGGTCCCGCGAGCCGAG
>JBBRIK010001030.1:0-3055 GCA_038221045.1 Gemmatales bacterium | reverse complement strand
GACAACCAGTCGATGGGCTGGTCGATCCCCGCCGCCCTGGGCGCTCAGAAGGCGCATCCAGGCCGGCAGGTCGTGACCATCACGGGGGATGGTTGTCTCCTGATGTCGGCGATGGAACTCACGACGGCGGCGCGGGCATGTCTGCCGGTGAAGTTTTTTGTGCTGGACGATCAGGCCTATCACTACATGCAGGTGTTGCAGCAGGCGGCCTACAAGCGGACGACGGCGACGGTCCTGGGCCGGCTCGATTACGAGGCGCTGGCGAAGGCGATGGGGCTGACCTATTTCGAGATCAAGTCGTGCGCCGATCTGGAACCGGTCATCAACGGTGCGCTGGAGCATCCAGGACCGGTGCTGACGCGAGTTGTGACGGATTACGGCAAGCGCAAGGTTCGCTGGATCGAGGCGGCGAAGAAACGCTTCACGGACGAGCTATCGACGGCGCAAAAAGCTCGATTCGCGGCCCGTCTCGGTTCGCGCGCCGTTCAGCCGAGGCCGTGGAATGATTGAGGGTCTTGCCGCTTGCGGCTTAGCGGAAGGCACCGCTAAGCCGCAAGCGGTAAGACTATTCACTGCATGTTATAGGGATCGACATCGAGCGCAAGTTCAACTCCCGAGGGCGGGCGCAGCGTCGGCCACACTTCGCGAATCAGCCGATGCAACTCGCCTGGACTCGATGACTGCAACTGGAAGTGATAGCGGAAATAATCCTTCAGCCGAAACACCGGCGCCTCAGCCGGTCCCAGCAGACGAATGCTCGCCGCGTCGCTGGCGCGACGCCCCAGCGCCTGATTGAACGCGCCTGCCAAACGCTCCGCGAACTCGCCGGCCTCCTCCATGTTCTTGCCGCGCACGATGACGCGAATCAGCCGCTGGAATGGCGGATAGTTATGCTGCCGCCGTTGCTCCATCTCCGCCGCGACGAAGTTCATGTAGTCGTGCGTCCCCGCCAGCAACACGGCCGGATGCTCCGGCGTGAAGGTCTGCACCAGCACGCGCCCGCCTCTGGGACCGCGTCCTGTCCGCCCCGCAACCTGCGAGAGCAACTGGAACGTCCGCTCCGACGCCCGGAAGTCCGGCACATGCAAGCCCACGTCGGCGTTGATGACCCCCACCAGCGTCACGTTCGGGAAATCCAGCCCCTTCGCAATCATCTGCGTGCCGAGCAGGATGTGGATCAGTCCCTTGCGGAAGGCGTTGAGGGTGCGCGCGTGACTGCCTGGCCGGCGCATCGTGTCGCTGTCCATCCGGCGAACGACCTGTCCGGGGAAGCGCTCCTGAATCTCGATCTGTAGCTTCTCGGTGCCGAACCCCTGATAGCGCATGATCGACTGGCCGCATGCCGGACACCGGCTCGGCGGCTCCGCTTCGTAGCCGCAATAGTGACACAACATCGCGTCGCGCTCGCGGTGATAGGTCAACGCCAGGTCGCAGAATCGGCACTGCTCGACATGACCGCAGGCCGGACAGTGGACGTGCGTTGAAAAGCCGCGCCGGTTCAGCAGCAGCATCACCTGTCCGCCGTCCTTCAGGGCGTGACGCATGGCGCTTTCCAGGGCGTCGCTGATGGCGCGATTGCGGCCCGGATGCGGACTCGCATGCCGCATGTCGATGAGATCGACAGGCGGCATCGGTCGTTCGAGGACGCGCGTTGGCAAACTCAGGAGCGTGTACTGGCCGCGATGGGCGTTGTGCCAGCTTTCCAGCGAGGGAGTCGCAGAGCCGAGGATGATCGGAATGCCTTCGAGACGCGCTCGCATCACGGCCACGTCGCGGGCATGATAGCGCGGCGTCGATTCCTGCTTGAATGTGTTTTCGTGTTCCTCGTCGATGACGATCAACCCGAGCTTGCGCGTGGGAGCGAAGACGGCGCTGCGCGCGCCGACGACAACCTGGGTGTGTCCACCCGCGACGCGCCGCCAGTGACCGCCGCGTTCGGCGTCGCCGAGGTGGCTGTGCAGCACGGCCACATCCTTGCATCGGCCTCGAAACCGCGCGATGGTCTGCGGCGTCAGGCTGATCTCCGGCACGAGGACAAGCGCCTCCTTGCCCTGGGCGATGACCTTCTCGATGGACTTGAGATAGATTTCCGTCTTGCCGCTGCCGGTGACGCCGTGCAGCAGAAAGGCGCGAAAACCTCCCTGTTCCAGGGCCGGCTCGATCCGCGACCAGGCCCGCGCCTGATCCTCGTTCAGTTGATGCGGCGGCTCGGGAACCGCGTTCTCGTCGGGACTCTCGGCAAAGCGATCGACGCGGCGAATGACCCGGCGCGCGAGTCCCTTGTGCAGCAGCGCCTCGATCGGTCCCGAACCGCAGCGAACGAGACGTGCAAGTTGCCGTACCTCAATTCCCTCGTTGATCTGGAGGAGACGCTGCCAGACCTCGCGCTGTTTCGGCGTCAGTTCCGGCTCGGGAGTGGGACGTTCCGCTTCGGGGACGGGTTCGACGAAAGTGGTCCGGCGCGTACCAGCGCGGTCCTTGGCTCCAGCGGGAATGACGGCGTTGAGGACCTGTCCCCAACCGCAGAGATAGTAGTCCGCCATCCAGCGCGTCAGGCGCAGCAGGTTCTCGGTCAGCAGCGGCTCATCATCGACAACGCGGACGATCTGCTTGACGGCCCGATTCGGCGGGGTGGTCGTGACGCCGACGCAGAAACCGGTCGTGAGCCGGTCGCCGCGCCCGAAGGGCGCCTCGATGCGCTTGCCGATGGCGACGGACGAGTGCAACTCCTCGGGGACGCCATAGGAATAGGCGTCGTCGAGAGGCCGATCGAAGACGATCTCGGCAAACAGGCCGGTGGTCGGTGAAATGGGGACGGTTTCGACTGTCCCGAACAGGTCTTGCTGGGTGATCGGCGTCACGGTCTGCTCCGAGGTAAGGACCGACGCGCGCAGCGTCCCTTCTCTCCCTATCGGAGAGAGAAGCATCATTACCCCAGCATTTTACCGCGAAAGGAGAGGCGACCCCAAGGTCAGATGTACAGAAAAACACACTTCGTGTCGGTTAGCCGCGACGCGGAGTCTTCGGAGCGGAGCGCTCACAAGCGCGCTCCGCT
>JBBRIK010001029.1:0-3058 GCA_038221045.1 Gemmatales bacterium | reverse complement strand
GCCGCGTAACACTCCATAAGCCGGACGATCTCCAAGCCGGCAGGGGTCGTCGATGACCTTCAGACAGAGCAATCACGGAGACTCATTCATGTCCCGACAAATCACCGCTGTCCTGCTGCTTGCGCTGACTCTCTTCTTGGGGGTACAGGGCCAGGAGAAGCCAAACGTTGACCGATTCCAAAAACAAGGCCCACCCAATCGGGGCGACTTCAACCAGATTCGCCCCGGCCGTGGTCCGGTCGTCAACGCCGGTCGCCCCGGCATTCACGAGCCTTTCGCTCCGCCCGTGACGGCCGCCAAGATCCGCACCGCCATCGACGACGCGGTCTTCTTCCTCCGCAGCCAGCAGGCCGCGGCGGGGAACATCGGCGATGAGGGAGGGACTATCCTCGCGACCCTGACTCTCCTCGCCGCAGGCGCGGACCCAGCCGCCGACGATGGGCTGAAGAAGGCCCTCGACTGGATCGCCAAGCAGAAGCCGAACAACACCTATATGCGCGGTCTTCGCGCCAACGTCTGGGAATATGCCCTACGCAAACTCCCCGACGATAAAACCTACAAGGACCTCCTCAAGGAAGACTACGAATGGCTGCTGGCTGCCCTGGGCAACAAGGAAGGCTGGCGCTACCAGAAGGAATCGATCGACTGGGACAACTCCTGCACGCAGTATGGCGTGCTGGGAATCTGGGCTGCCGCCCGAGCGGGCTTCGACCCCGGCGACAAGTTCTGGACGGCTCTCTCCAAGCACTTCCGCGCCTGTCAGGCGGCGGACGGCGGCTGGAGTTACATCGGTCCCGAGGGCGGCTCGAACCCGAATATGGCCACGGCCGGCCTGGCCAGTCTGTTCCTCGTCTTCGACATGTATCACGGCAAGACTCCCTATAGCCAGAAGAACCCGCGCACCTTCACCACGGGGGACGCCGCCGAGGTCCTCAAGTCCATCGAGCGCGGCATGGACTGGCTGGGCAAATCCAAGGGCAACAAGGAAGACGGCTACTACCTCTACGGCATCGAGAGGACCGGCGTGGCCAGCGGCCGCAAGCTGATCGGCGGCGAGGACTGGTTCGCCCGCGGCGCGCTCGCCATCCTTCAGAATCAACAGCGCGATGGGTCCATCCACATGGGCCAGTGGGGCGGAGTCGTGGGCAGCACTTCCTTCTGCACGCTCTTCCTGGTCTACGGCGGGGCACCCGTGGCCGTGAACAAACTGGAGTTCGGCAAGGATCAGGACTGGAACCTCAACCCGCGCGACCTGGCCAACGTGAGCAAGGCCCTCTGGGCCGCCTACGAACGTCCCATCAACTGGCAGACTGTCTCCATCAACGCGCCGGCTTCGGAGATCGAGGCACCGATCCTCTTCCTCTCCGGCTCAAAGGCCGCCGGGTTCACCGAGAAGGAAATGCTCAAACTGCGCGAGTACATCGAGCGCGGCGGCACAATCCTGGCCGAGCCGAGCGATCACAGCAAGGAGTTCGCCGCCAGCATGGAACGGCTGCTGAAGGACATTTACCCGCCACAGTCGTATCCCAACGTCCGGTTGGAGGCGCTCGCAGCCACCCACCCGATCTACACCGTCATCAAGCACGATTGGAAGAAACGGCCCAAACTGCGCGGCGCCAGCAATGGCTCGCGGACTTTCTTCCTGCTCTCCGACGAGTACCTGTCCGGCGACTGGCAGGCCAACCGCGAGGAGAGCGACGCTTTCCAGTTGGCGATGAACCTCCTGTTCTATGCCACGGACCTGGGAGAACTGGAAGGCAAGTTCACTTCGATTCTGCCCTCCACCCCGGCCGTCAAGGCCCGCAAAGGCAGTCTGACGGTGGCGCGAGTCCATCATGGCGGCACGAAGACCCACCCGCAGGACTGGGAGGCTGCCACTCGATGCTGGCAACAACTGGAGCCGTTGGCGAAGCACTTGACAGGGCGCGACTTCAAGGAAGCGAAGCCGGTGGTCCTCGGCAAAGACTCACTGGAAGGAGTGCAGTTGCTGCACCTGACGGGGCGCACTGCAACGAGCTTCACCGAGGCCGAGCGCATCGCCCTGAAGAAGTTTGTCGAGGGCGGCGGCACCGTGCTGGCCGATCCCCATGCGGGGAACCCGGCCTTCGCGAAGGCCATGCGACGCGAACTGGAAGACCTGTTCGGCGCGTTCCAGCCCTTGTCCGTCGATCCGGCCCTGGCTGAAGGGCGTTTCGAGGGTGGAGTGGACCTGTCGCGGGGCGTCGGTTTCACCTTGCCGGCCCGGCAGTTGATCCGGGGCCGGGGCGAGAAACCGGAGGGACAGAAACTCCTGGTCGCTCTCGTCAAGAAACGGCCCGCCGTGATCTTTTCGGAGTTCGATCTGGTGGCCTCGGCAGCGGGCATCGCCAACTACAAGGCCCTCGCCTACAAGCCGGACTCGGCCCGGAAAATCCTCGGCAACCTCGTCACTTACCTGACGCTGGACTGAGTCATCCCCTGGGTGCTGTCAACGACCGGCCCCACGCAGGATTCGAGAAGGAGCGAAGTGCCAGCACTCGCCTTTCTCGCGTCTTGCGTGGGGCCGTCGTGCTTGACAGGGACAACCGCAAGGTCATCCACTATCCTTCTTCTGGAGTTGACCGTCTGCCCACTCGTCGCCGAACTGCGGGCGAATGAGGACTCAGAGTCCAGGAGAAAGCCGCCATGAGGCGACACACCCTTGCGGACGAAGGAGATGACTGGGACGACTACGAACCCGAGGACGAATCGGCGGACGAGGAGGATACGATTCCCTGTCCGTACTGCCGTAGTCCCATCCCTGAGGATGCTCCCCGCTGTCCGTACTGCGAGAACTACATCTCCACCGAGGACGCGCCTGCCGCCTCGAAACCAGTCTGGATCGTTGTCGGCTTCTTGCTTTGCTTTCTCGTCGTCTTGCTCTGGGTCTTCAGTCGATGAACGAGTCTTCAGCAGTAGAGTGACCCGTCTTTTGTTGCCAGCCGCTACCCACCCCGCCGCAGAAACAGGCTCATCGCCTGCTGCTCTTCTTCTGAATTTCCGTCAACGGCAAATCTGACTCCCCTATCGGACCAATGGC
>JBBRIK010001028.1:0-3060 GCA_038221045.1 Gemmatales bacterium | reverse complement strand
CCCCCGGTAATCAGCACCGGGAGGTTCACACCCCCCGCTCGCCGATGCAGGCGTTCCGCTGGTCGCTCAAGGTCGATCGCATCGACTTCCTCGACGCTCTCGAAGACGATGGCCTTGCGGACATTGATGAAGTAATCGTCGATATCACGCGCGATCATCCCGCCGTGCTGCTCGAAAAGCTGGATCAATGGAGCGATCGCATTGGCCGTGATCGTGTGCGGCTCGCTCTGCCTGCCCTGACGCGATTCTGGGAGGAGAAGGGGCTGAGGCACAAGATCGAACGCCTCCGCGCGGACGGCTGGACGAAGTGGGAGGCGGCCAACCTGTCGGCCTGGAACTTCCTCGACGCCGACAACCTCGACCTCGCGACGGACTGGTCGGTGTACGTTCTCAACCGCCTCGCCGCCGAAGCGCTGATCTCGCTGGGTGTGCGACGTTTCGCGCTGTCCCCGGAGGATGGACTGGACAACATGCGCTCGCTGCTGGCGGAGTTCGCCGAGCGCGCGACGGTCATTGTCTATCAGGATACTCCGCTTTTCGTCGCCGAGTCGTGCGCCTATGCCAACCTGATCGGCGGCTGTCCCGGCAAGGCGAACTGCACGTTCGAGAGCATGCAGATGGAGTCGAGCCACGGCGAGCGCGTGACGGCGATCGACTATCATTGCCGTACCATCGTGCTGAATCAGGGGCCGTTCTGTCTTTCGGAGCGGCTGAATGATTTGAAGAAGGCGGGCGCGGTGAATCTGCGAGCGGACTTCGTCTATCGCAATTACGAGCCTGTCGAGGTGCGAGACCTCTGGCGGCAAGTGCGAGCGGGGCGTCCCGTGCCTGACGGACATGCAGCCAACATTGATCGCGGGATTCTGTAACACACGAGCCCGCAGCGCCAGCAAGGGTTCTTGCTTGCGCTGCGGGCTCGTTGCTCCATCCCTCACTTGCTCAGGAAACCGCCGATCACCATGTTCTTGTCCATCTCGACCTTGAACTGGAAGTTGACGGCAACGGCCTTTTCGCCGCTCATACCTGGCTCGACCTTGAGGTCCCAGCGCAGGATGTTGTGCGGCTTCTTCTCACGCACATAGAGCGCCTCGCTGCACAACTCCGGCTCGGTCTTGAGGACTGTCACATTCAGCGTCTCAGTCTCGGAGCGCGGCAGCCGCTCCCAGAGTTGGACCTTGACCGGCTTGGCCTTGTAGCTGGAAACCAGAATCCGATAGTCGTACTTCAGCACCTGGTTGCCGCCCTGCTGCGTCCGGTTCTTGTCAATCATCTCACGCTGAACCTGCAACTGCGGATCGACGCCGAAGCCCGCCGTGAACGTCTCGCCGATGGCGACCAGCGGCACATCCATGCGGCCGACGAAGTCGTCGCCGTTGTACATCGTCGCCTCGCCCGGCAACAGCACGGTTTCGCTGGTGTTGTTGAGGTTGGCCTGACGATAGACGTGGCGCGTCAGGACGGGGACGGCCATGTAGCAGAACTCGGGCTTGAGTTCGAGGCGGGTCACTTCGATGACCTGCTCCTCGTTGCGCGACGGCACGCTGAGCTTGTTCGTCAGGTGATACGTCACGCTCTGGCCCTCGCGGACCGATGCCGACGGCTTGTTGCGGCGATTGACGATGTCTTCCTTATCGATCAGCAGGATTTCGCTGGCCTGCTCGAGCGCGGCGGCGTCGTTGATAAGCTTGCCGCCCTCTTCGCCCTTCTTCTGGTTGTAAGTTTCCGCCGACTGCTTGCGAAGACGCTGCGACTCCTTGAGCACCTCGTTCTGGACATCCAGATTGCTCATCGGATTGGCCGTCTGCTGGCCCGGCTGTGGCGGTCCGCCTCCGGCACCTGCGGCACCGCCGCCGCCCTGGAAGCCAAACTGGCCGCCCAGGTTACCGAAGTTACCGCCGAATTGAGCACCGCCCGGATTCGGGTTGCCGCCCTTGGCCATCAGGGCGACCGACAGCGTCCGCAATTCCGGCGGCGCGGCATTCAGCAATGGCTGCGCGGTCGAGAGGCTGAGTTTGACGTTGGTCCATTCCTCGCCGGTCTGCTGCATGACGCCGGCCAGGTACTCGATGCGGACTTGCTCGTTCTCGCCCTTGCCGGCCCGGAAGCGATACTGCGGCTTCCAGCCGACCGACTCGACGAGATAGTTGAGCTTGATCTTGCCGGCGGCAGCGTTCGCCTTATCGACGATGATGATGGCGTCACGCTCCACCTTGCTCGTCCCGGCCGACAGTTCGCGCAACTGGCGGCGCAGGAAATCGACGTGTTCGGTATTGGTCGCCATCTTCTGCTGAAGGGTGACGAGGTCCTTCGCCTTTTCGCCGCGCTGCTTCATGACGTAGTCAGACAGCGACGTGATCTGATCGGCGTCAAGTTTGCCCTTGTCCGTCGCGGCCACGGCGCTGGCCGAGGTGAACCCCTCCAACTTGCCGATCATCTTGAGGTTTTCCTCGATCGTCTTGATCTCGGAGGCCATTTTTTGGCCGTCCTCAAGCAGTTGCCTGAGTTGCGCCTCGGCCTTGCGGACTTCCTCGCGGGTATCTTCCTTGACGGGACGGACGCGGAAGCGCGTCGTCAGCACGCGCAACCCTTCGTGGCCCTCGGAATAGAGCGAGGAGTTGATCGTCTGCGGAGGCAACGGCGAGACGATGATTTCCATCGTCCCCGCGCCTTCGGGAACGTCCACTTCGCGTGTGATCAGGGCGTTGTTCTGATAAACGGTGACGTGATCGATCCGGCTCGTCGCCAGTTTCAGCGCGTCGGCCGCATCCTTGGCTTTCGCCTCGGCCTGAACAGACCGCATCATCATCACCGAGCCGCCGGCGAGCAGCCCGCCGGCCAGAAGCACCACTCCCATCGCATACAGTTTGCGATTCTTCATCTTTATGTTCTCTTGGGGAAAATGCGGAGGATTCTTGCCGCTTGCGGCTTCGCAACAGGGTGCGAAGCCGCAAGCGGCAAGAAGAGTTACCGGCTCAGGAAGCCGCCGATCATCATGTTCTTGTCCATCTCGACCTTGAACGAGTAGCTGACCGGGATGGCCTTTTCGCCGCTCATGCCCGG
>JBBRIK010001027.1:0-3061 GCA_038221045.1 Gemmatales bacterium | reverse complement strand
CGACCTCGACGAAAACGCGAATACCCATGTCCTTCAGACTGACCAGACCATCGGCGAAGCGCACCGTCTCGCGGGCCTGACGCCGCCAGTACGCCGGCTGAGCCAGTTCGCCGTCGCTCGCCGCCCGGCCCGTAAGCCCCGACACGAACGCAATGCGGGCCGGAGAGAAGGTGATGCGTGTGGCTGTCTCCTCGATTTCGTCCAGAAGAGGATCCATGAGCGGAGAACGAAACGCCTGCGTGAGACGCCACATCTCTGTTTTGACGCCGGCGCGCTCCAGCCGTGTTAGCACCGCCTTGACGGCCTGCGCGGAGCCGGAGATGACGACCTGGCGCGGGCCATTGACGGCCGCCAGGGCAACGCGGCCGCCGTCCGCGGCGAGGTGTTCGCTCACCTCGGCTTCCCCGGCCTGAACCGTGGCCATCGCGCCATCGTGCGGCAACTGCTGCGTCAGAATGGCTCGCGTGGTCAGCAAGTGAATCGCGTCCTCGATCGACAGCACGCCCGCGACGCAGGCCGCGACATACTCGCCGATCCCGTAGCCCAGCACGGCCGCCGGCTCGACCCCCCAGGAGCGCCACAACTCCGCGAGGGCGTACTCGATCGCGAACAGGGCTGCCTGAGTGTAGAGCGGCTCCTCCAGACACGAGGATGAACCGGGGGCCGGATAGAGGACCGACACCAGCGGTTGCTCGAGATACGGCGCAAGCAACTCGGCACACCGATCGACGACGCGACGAAAGACGGCCTGCGTCTCATACAGTTGCCGGCCCATGCCGACATACTGGGCGCGCACTCCCGGAAACAGAAACGCGATCCGGGCCGGCTTCTCGCCGGGGACGATGCCACTCCGCAGCCCTTCGCCCTGTCTGCCGTCCGCGAACGCCCGCAGGGAATCACTCGCCTGTTCCGCGTTCTCGGCCACGACGGCGAGCCGATGCACGAACGTCGTCCGCCCCGTGTTCGCGGTGAAGGCGACGTCGGGTAACCGCTCCGCCGGATGACCGCTCAGGTGCCGCGCCCAGCGTCCGGCGAGTTGACGCAGGGCCGTCTCGCCGCGAGCCGACAGGTGGAGCAGATGCCAGGGGCGTTCCATCTGCGCGGGTTCGGTCTCGACGAGAGGCGCTTCCTCGATGATGGCATGGGCGTTGATACCGCTGAGACCGAACGAGCTGAGGCCTGCGATGCGTCGCTGCTCGCTTCGCTTCCACGCGAAGGCCCTCGACGCAACCTCCAGCGGCAATTCGCTCCACGGAATGTGCGGATTCGCCTGATGAATCAGCGGCTGAGGCGGGATTTCCTCGTGGTTCAGCGCCAGTACCACCTTGATCAGCCCCGCAACGCCCGCTGCGGCTTCGAGGTGACCGATGTTCGCCTTCACCGAGCCGAGACGGCATTTGTTCTCGGCCAGACGCTGCCCCAGGACGGTGCCGAGGGCGCGCAATTCGATCGGATCGCCCAGCGATGTGCCGGTGCCATGCGCCTCGATGTAGCCCACCAAACCCGGCTCGATTCCCGCGGCGTTCAGGGCATCGCGGATAACCGACGTCTGGGCCGGGCCGCTCGGAACAGTCAGCCCGCCACTTGGCCCGCCGTGATTCACCGCCGTCCCGCGCAGCACGGCCAGGATGTGATCGTTCTCGTTCTGGGCATCCGAGAGGCGCTTCAGCACGACCACGCCGCAACCCTCGCCGCGCCCGTAGCCGTCCGCCGAGGCGTCGAACGTCTTGCAGCGTCCATCGGCGGACAGGGCGTTCATCTTGCACAGGACGACGTTGGCGTGCGGATTGAGGATGAGGTTGACGCCGCCCGCGAGGGCCAACTTGCACTCGCCCTGGCGCAGGCTCTGGCAGGCCAGGTGGATGGCCACCAACGACGAGGAACAGGCCGTGGCCAGCACCATGCTTGGCCCTTGCAGACCGAGGAGGTAAGACACCCGGCCCGCGAGGAAGCTCGGCTCGCTGCCGGTGCCGAAGAAGGCGTCGATGCGCTCGGGCTGCGTTGCGGCCAGCAGCATCTGCGGATAATCGAGGTTCATCAGCCCGAAGAAGACGCCGGCCCGGCTGCCGCTCAGCGATTGCGGCGCGAAGCCAGCGTGTTCGAGGGCTTCCCAACTGACTTCCAGCAGTAGCCGTTGCTGGGGGTCCATGCTGGCCGCCTCGCGCGGCGACAGGCCGAAAAACTCGGCGTCGAAGCCCGCCACGTCGTCGAGATAGCCGCCGTGCCGGACATACGCCTTGCCCGGCGTCTGCGGCGCGGGATCGAAGAAGCTCTGAAAGTCGCCGCGATCACCCGGAATGTCGCGCGTGGCGTCACAGCCCTGGCGCAGCAATTCCCAGAAAGCCTCGGGACCGTTAGCGCCGGGAAAGCGACAGCCGAGGCCGACGATGGCGATCGGTTCGCGACGCAAGCGCTCGAGCGATTCGATCTTCGCCTCCAGTTCCTGGATGGCGAGATACGCTCGCAGCAACGGCGAATCCTCGGGCTTTTTCGAGGGATTGCTCATGGGGTACGCCTCTGAAGGGATTCCAGTTTCGCGAGGAGCAGGCGTTCCATCTCATCCTCGGAGAGATCGCGCAGGCCATCCTCGATACCATCGGGGATGGGTTTCGGTTGCGGTTCGACAGCCTGGGCGGGCAACAGCGTGAGAAGGAAGTCCGCCAGAGAGGCGAGCGTGGGGTGATCGAAGATCAGCGTGGAGGGCAGGGCGACCCCAAGGGATTGCTGCAAGCGCGAACGCACTTCGAGCGCCATCAGCGAATCGAGACCCATTTCAAACAATCGAGCTCGCTCGCCGATCGCCTGTTCGGGCGTCAGGCGCAAGACCGCCGCGATGGTATCGCGGCCATGCTCCAGCAACCGCTCGCGGCGGCGTCCCTCGGGAACGTCGCGAAGTTGTTCGAGCAAGGGACTGCCCGCGTCCGGTCCCGCTGCCGGCTGCGAGCGAACGAGGCTCGACAGCAGAGGCGCGATTACTCCCACGCGGCTTGCGTAGCGTTCCCAGTCCACATCGAGAACGCCGGCCTGGATCGTTTTCGAGGGGATCAGCGTATCGAGAAGA
>JBBRIK010001026.1:0-3061 GCA_038221045.1 Gemmatales bacterium | reverse complement strand
GCAGCATCAGCAACGCCAGTCGGATAGGACCCGAACGGCTCTCGATCTGGGTGCCAAGCGTGAACAACCAGAGCATGTTGAAGACAAGGTGCGGCAGAGTGAAGTGAACGAAGATCGGCGTCACCACCCGCCAGACCTCGCCCTCCTTCAACTCCAGCAGACCGGGACGCCAGGTGGCGTCGTCCCCCACGACAACGAAGGCCGTCATGAACGCATAGCGCGCGACCAGAGGTTGCTGCGGCGGCGAATGGAACAGCGACGTGACGAGCAGGCTGAGGACGATGAACGTGATGGTGACCTGGTTCTGCGCCGGCCTGCCAGGGGTGGCCGCGGCATGACGGCGCGGTTTATCCTCCCTCGTCGGCTCCACTTTGGCGACATGGCGATAGCGCTCGTCGGTAGGATGCTCCTGAAAGTGCTGATAGATCTCGCGCGCCCTCGCCACGCGATCCTCATCGCACACCCAAACGATGCAGCCTTCGGGGGCGTCGTTGAGTTGCGTCTCGATGGACTGCGTTTGTAGGTAGCCCGCGAGTCGTTGGGCCGTCTCGGTGTTGGGGAGAATGCCAAGTTGTCGCATAGGTCCTGTCTGTTCTCGAAATCAACGGCGTGTCGCCGCCACGGGACGCAAGGACAGGCCCAGTCCCGGCCCTGAACGCCCGCCTCGCAAGCGCCATACCACATTCTCGGAGCGGTCGATCTCGACCACCTCGCGCGCCGTCGTGCTGGCCGTTAGCGTGTTGCCATCCGCCAACCGCTGCACCGATACCGGGCTCGCCGACTTCGCCTGCCAGAGCAACTCGCCCTCGGGACTGAACTCGAGGATGCGCTGTCCCGCATGATCCGGGACGAGGACGCGCTTGTTCGCCGTCACGTCGATTCCCGGCGCCAGCACCAGCTTGCAACCCGTCTCGAAGCGGCGCACTTCCTTGCCGATCGCGTCCAGAAACAGGCACGTTCCATCGACGGTCAAGACGACGGTCTGTCCATCCGGACAGCGGCGAGCCGTAGCGACGATTCGCTCGGGCCAGCTTTGGATGAGCCGCGGCGAACCCGCGCGATCCGCGATCCAGAGCGCATCGCGGGCCGCGATGAAGGTCGAGCCATCCGCCAGCCGTTGCGCGAACAGCGGATGATCGACCGAGACGCCCCAGACCTCCTCGCCATCCTTGCCGCGCTCGCTGACGCGGTCGCCCCGATATTCGACGACGAGGATATGTCCGTCTGCCAGCGCCTCGGCCCAGACGGGAGACCCCAGCGACTCGACCTCTCGTTTCAGGTCTCCATTTGCTCCCCGCTCCTGAACCGCACCGCGGTTGAAGCTCAGGTCGATTTGCACCACCAGCGTTGCGCCCCGCGACTTCGCCCCCGGCAGACGCAGGGGCAATTTCGCCAGATCGAGCGTCACTCCGTTGGTTCGCCACCACTCACGCCAGAGGTCGCGACAGCGCTGCCGGCCCGCCTCGCCGATGCCGAGTCCCACCGCCGGCCCCGCCGCCCCCGCCACGTGAAAGAGAAGGTCCAGAACGTCGTAGGCTTCGCGCGTGTCGAGTTCGGGCAGCAGATCGATGAGGACAGGCAGCGACGCCTTCTGACGCAGCGGCAGCAGACTCAGGGCGATTCGGCGGCGCACATCGGCGTCGGCATCAGCCAGGAGGTTGAGGACGGCGGGCCGGTGTGTCTCGACGGCGGCGAGAATCGAGCCCGCGGCGGCGCGTTTCTCCGCCACTTGGTCCGTCAGTGCCGCCACGAGCGCGGCGTCGGGCCGGCCATCGCGTAGGCCAAGTTCCGCAATCGCGGCACGCACCTTATCGGCGAATTCCTCGGTTGCCGCGTCGGGGAGGTAATCGAGCAGAATGGCGACGGTGTCAGGCGGGCCGTTATCTCGACCCTCGATCCGTCCGAGGGCCACGGACAGCGCGAGGACGGGCGGCAGTTTCGTGTCCCGCGCCAGCACCTGGCGAGCGCGCTCGGCGATCTCCGCATCGGGATGACGGGCCGCCCGGCGAAGCATACCGGCAGCGCGCGGGCCGAACTTCACGAGTGCCGCGACCGCGTTTTCACGGATGAGGAAAGAACCATCGCCGAGTTGATCGAGCAAGCTCTGGACGTGGACGCGCTCGTCGATGGACAGCCGGCGGCGGCGAAAGAAATCGAGAAGGGCGTTGTCGTCGCCCCGGCGCAGTGCTTCCGTGAGGTCGAGCAGTTCGGGAGACGGAACCGCGGGATCGGGTTGGGAGGGCGGAGGATCGTCGGGCTTTGGCTTGACGGCGTTGTACAGCGGCGGGAGCGTCAGCAGCAACAGGCCGATCAGCCACAGTCCCCACATTCGCAGGAAGGCGGCCACGACTCTGCGCCGGAACGAGGGCCGCGTTAGCGGCGATACGCTCGGGTCACTCGCGATTTCGCCCGGTATTCCCACACTTGCTTCCCCGCCATGTCGAACTCGACGGCTCGATTCTCGTTCATCGACGTGATGAGCGTGTTTCCACCCGGCAGCCGCGTCGCCACGATCGGCTGGCTGACGTTGAACTCCTTGACGGCGGTCCCCTTGGCGTTGTACTCGACCACCTTGTTCATGTGCATCTGCGGAATCAGCACGTTGCCGTCCGCCAGAATATCGACCCGGCCTCCGAAGGTGGAGACGTTGACGTTGAAGCCGAACGAATCCATCTCCTTGCCCGTGGCGTCCAGACGAAGGAATCGCTGTGTGGTGTGCAGGATAACGCCGATGGACCCATCGGCCAGCTTCTTCGTCCTCATGATCTGATCGTCGTTTTTCGGCGACCACGAGAAGACGGTCTTCCCCTCGCGATCGACCTCCATGACGGCGTTCTTGCTGCCGATGAAGTTGTTGCCGTTGTCGAGCCGCTGAGCCACGAGCGGTTCGCTGACCTTGATTTCCCACAACACGGTGCCGTCGCGCAGCCGCTCCGTGACGCGATTGGCCCCATGCTCGGCGAGCAGCACGCGATCGCCCGGCAAACTTTGGGCGTCGAGAGGAAACGCGATCTTCGACATCCGGAACCGTTCCTTGTCCTTGGAGTCCAGCTCCAGGACT
>JBBRIK010001025.1:0-3064 GCA_038221045.1 Gemmatales bacterium | reverse complement strand
AGGCCGGCGCACAGTGTCTGCTGACTAACACCTTCCAGGCCAATCCCTGTTCGCTCGTGCGGCACGGTCACGAGGATCAACTCGAGCGCATCATCCGGGCAGGAGTCCGTCTCGCCCGCGCGGCCGCCGGGCCAGACCGCTTCGTCCTTGCCGGCGTCGGGCCGGTCCTCGTCTCTTCCGACGATCGCGACTTCTCCGACTGGGACGATCTTGCCCGCACGGTAAGCGCCTTCGCCGGCGCTGAACTCGACTGGGCCGGCGTCGATGGGATCCTGCTCGAAACTTGCTCGTCGCCGCGTGCGCTGTCCGCCGTCGAGTTGATTCGCCATCGCGTCCTCGATCATGTCGATGTGCCGATCCTGCTGTCGCTGGCCTTCGAGCATGGTTCTGACGGCAGCCTGCATTCGCACAGCGGCCATGCCCCCAAGACCTTCGCGCGCCACGCCGCTTCGCATGGAGTCGCCGCCCTCGGCGTCAACTGCGGGCGCGAGATCGACATGGCCGACGCGATCGAGATCGTCCGCCGCTATCGGCAAGAGACGGCCTTGCCGTTGTTCGCCCGGCCCAACGCGGGAACGCCGATTGAAGAGGATGGCCGGTTCCTCCATCCGCGTTCACCGGAGGATCTGGCGTCTCGATTGCCGAAGTTGATCGAGGCGGGCGTCGTCATGGTGGGCGGCTGTTGCGGCACGACCCCGGCGCATGTGGCGGCCTTTCATCGAGTCCTCGCACCTTCCCCCTCGTGAAGGAGAAAGACTTCATGAAGAGTCCGCACAAGGTTCGTCTCGGCTTCCTCGGCGCCGGCTGGTGGGCGACGGCCAATCACATGCCGCTGCTGGCCCAGCGGGACGACGTCGAATTGACCGCCGTCTGCCGTCTCGGCAAGAGCGAATTGGAGCAGGTCAAGGAGCGTTTCGGCTTCCGCTTCGCTACCGAGAGCGCCGAGGAACTGGTCCGCCATCCCGGACTCGACGCCGTTGTCGTCACCTCGCCTCACACGCTCCACCACGAACATGCTCGCCTCGCGCTGGAGCAGGGCTTGCACGTAATGTGCGAGAAGCCATTCTGCACGCGCGCGGCTGATGCCCGGGAACTGGTGCGGCTGGCGCGCGCGAAGGACCTGCATCTGCTCGTGCCTTACGGCTGGCATTACAAGCCGTTCATCCGTCACGCGAAGAAATGGCTCGCCGAGGGATTGCTCGGCGAGGTGCAGTTCGCGCTGTGTCACATGGCTTCGCCGATCCGCACGCTGTTGCAGGGAGGACGCTTTCAGGTCGAGGGCAACAGCGGTCAGGCGGGCGGCGTGCTGTTCGAGCCGGACCCGAAGACGTGGGCCGATCCCACAGTCGCGGGCGGCGGCTATGGACAGGCCCAGTTATCGCACTCGACCGGCATGCTCTGCTGGCTGACGGGACTCGTCCCCGAGACGGTCTACGCTCTGATGGCCTCTCCCGATTCTCGTGTCGATCTGTACGACGCCCTGAGCGTGAAGTTCGCCGGCGGCGCGATTGGCACGGTCTCGGGAGCGGGGACGGTGCCGCCGGTGGGCAAGGCCGAGTTCCAGGTCGATCTGCGTCTGTTCGGAAGCGAGGGCATGCTGCTGCTGGACTGCGAGCGGACCCGCTGCGAGCTGCGCCGTCACGATGGACGCTGCGAGACCATGGACCTCGCGGCGGATGCGGGCGCCTACACCTGCGAGGGGCCGCCGAACAACTTCATCGATCTCGTTCTCGGCAAGACGACAGAGAACCTGTCGCCCGGTGAGTCGGCGATGCGCTCCGTAATGCTGATCGATGCGGCGTATCGTTCGGTTGTGTCGGGGCAGGTGGAGAAATGCTGATCGCCGCTCGCGGCTTCGCAATCTTCCGCGAAGCCGCAAGCGGCAAGAGAGGTCAGCGCGGGGGCTGGATTGTCACCGGCGGCACGATGATGACGGGCGCTTCGGCGGCTGTCCGCTGGGCCAGGATGGTCCGCAGCGAGAGGGCCGACTCGGGAAGGACCATGCCCGCTCCCACGACGATATCGCCCGGCGTCACGTCACGGCGATTGTAGTACGACTCATTTCCCTTCCAGTCGATCATCAAGGCGTCACCTTCGAGCGACAGGCCGAGGAACAGGCCGCGGCTGCGCGAGTAGGAGAAGATCTCCGCCTTGAGCATGACGTCCGTCGCGGCGGACGACTGCCGTCCCACGGGACCGGCCGCGATGCTGGCATCGCCGCCGAGGGTGAGCTTGTTCTGACCCTTGAGCAAGCGTTCGACGCCCTGGGCCGTCTTGAAGACCAGCACGAGGTCGGCCGACTGAATGCCCCCCTGCCAGCCGAAACTGCCACCGGTCAGCGTCACGAAGATGGGGTTGCTCCAGCCGCCGTCCTTGGTGCGTACCAGCAGCACGCCCCGCCCATGCCGGCCGCCGACCAGCAGACCGGCCTTGACGACGTTCGGCATGACGAGGACGCCCTGCGCCTTTTGCAGCAGGTAGGCGGGAATGCAGCGCTCGGCGATCTTCGTCGATTGATCGAGGATCTCGGCGGCATTCTGAACAATGACGGTTTCGCGTCCGCCGGCCTGAACGGAGCCGGCCAGCGACATCAAAACGAGAGTCAAGAGGGAGCGTTTCACGTTCTCTCCTTTCGCTAGAGTGAGCAGAGGGCGCGATCGGCCCAGAATGGGCCGGACGCTCAAGAGGGGCAAGCTTCTCGAAGAAGAATATCCTCCAAATCTCGCGCCGGTCCACGGTCGCGTCAGGGAGAATCGCTCGCTTTTCCTCCATAGAGAAGCCGAGTGGTTCGGTCAAGACGACTCGGAGGGGACACGGAGCTTATGACCCTGTTCCAGTCAACCTCGTCGGTTGCGGTATTCCTCTTGCGAACTAATCATCCGTCCACTATCCAGCCAGAGTAGTCTTTCGTTGCATTGCGCGTGCGCCACACATCCGTCGTGGACTTCCAGCCGCAAATAATGAACCATTCCGTTTGAAGGCGTCGTCGCTATCGCCCCGGCGTTGATATTGAACAGCCCCTCGTTCGCGAAGCCTCTAATCTCCACCGAACACTCGTTACGGC
>JBBRIK010001024.1:0-3074 GCA_038221045.1 Gemmatales bacterium | reverse complement strand
AGACGCTCACCCTGACCGGACGGGTCGGACTCGGACACAAGGTCGCCCTGCAGCCTATCCACAAGGGAGAGGCGGTCTACAAATACGGCCAGATCATCGGCTTCGCCAGCAAGGACATCTCGCCCGGCGATCACGTCCACGTCCATAACGTCGCCGCCGACGCCTTCGAGCGCGATTATGCCTTTTGCCGCGATTGTCCCCCTGCGCCCGCGAAACCCGAGCCACGCTTCTGGATGGGCTACGATCGTGGACCCGAGCGACCGGACAACCTCCGCTACGCCACGCGCAATTACATCGCCATTATCAGCACCGTCAACTGTTCGGCCTCGACGAGCAAGTACATCTCCGAGCGCTTCCGGGCGTCCGATCTTCTGAAGCAGTATCCGAACGTCGATGGCGTTGTCGCCATCACGCACAAGGCCGGCTGCGCCATGCAGTACGGCGGGTCGGACCACAATCAGCTCGACCGCACCCTCGCCGGCTTCGCGAAACATCCCAACGTCTCGGCTTACATTCTCATCGGCCTCGGCTGCGAGACCGGCCAGGCCACGCATCTGATCGAGGGACAGAACCTCATTCAGCTCAATGGCTCGAAGAAGGGGCCGAAGGTCATCACCGTGCAGGAGTGCGGCGGCATCAGCAAGACGGTTGATGCCGGCGTCAAGGCCATCGCGGAATTGCTGCCGCAGGTCAACGAGGTCAAGCGCGTCAAGCTGCCGGCCGAGACGCTGATCCTCGGCACCAACTGCGGCGGCTCTGACGGCAACAGCGGCGTGACGGCCAATCCCGCGCTCGGCGTCGCCTCGGACCTGCTCGTCGCCCAGGGAGGCACGAGCATCCTGGCCGAGACGCCGGAGATCTACGGGGCCGAGCATCTGCTGACGCGCCGGGCCATCAGCCGGGAGGTCGGCGAGAAACTCGTCGAACGCATTCACTGGTGGGAGTGGTACACGAAGCTCTTCGGCACCGAGATCAACAACAATCCGTCGCCCGGCAACAAGGAAGGCGGACTGACGACAATCTACGAGAAGTCCCTCGGCGCCATCGCCAAGGGCGGCAGCACGGCGCTGATGGATGTGCTGCACTACGCGGAGCCGGTGAAGACGAAGGGCTTCGTGGTGATGGACACGCCCGGTTACGATCCGGTCAGCATGACGGGCATCGTGGCCGGCGGGGCGAACGTGCTGGTGTTCACGACGGGCCGCGGATCGGTGTACGGCTGCAAGCCGGCCCCGTCGATCAAGGTGGCGACGAACACGCTGATGTACGACCACATGATTGACGACATGGATATCAACGCGGGTGTGATCTTGCAGGGAACCGCAGTGGAAGAGGTGGGCCGGCAGATCTTCGAGAAGGTGCTGGCGGTGGCCAGCGGCGAGAAAACGAAGAGCGAAAAGAACGGCGTCGGCGAAGAGGAGTTCGCGCCGTGGAGCATCGGGCCGACCTTATAATGGGGCAGTCGCCGATTGCTTCGCTGGAGGGAGACTCATGTCCACATCCTTGCTGGTCCGCATGCGCCAAAATGAGGCTCGGGTGATTGACGAATCATTTGCCGAGCGGATGGCTGCGCGCCATTTCGACGGTATGGCTCGTGAAGGCCAGGCGGCAATCACCGCCTGTCTGGATTATCCCGACATCGTCCGGGCCGAATGGCGTTGCGTCGGGCGGGAAATCTGGGATTTGGTCCAGCGACGCGAACCGGTGGACTGGTTGGGACTTGGCGGGTCAATGCAGGAGATGTTCGACAGCAGCATGGAGGTCCTCAATGCGCTTCGCCGCTGGGTGCAGAGTGTGGAGGAGGCTGGCGGGCGGGTCAACAACGCAGAGTCCCTCGAAGAAACGATCGATGGAGTGACGAGTCTGCGCTCGGAGGTCCTCGACGGCTGGCCCTGGCCGCCGTCGCCGGAGGAGATTACCGAGGCGATGGCGGAGTTCGAGCATGGCGACTCCCTGCCGCTGGACGAGGCGTTTGCCGAGATTGCAGGCGTGAGCAAGGAGGAATGGCTAGCAAAGGTGGAAGCATACCAGCGCAAACGGCAGGAAGAGGATGACGCTCTAGGTCGTCCACGGATACTATAGGCGTGTCCCCCTCTGATTGACACATCATGACCCCCACCCTGCTCGTGACTGGCTTCGGGCCGTTCGAGAACCATCCCGAGAATCCGTCCGGCGATATCGCGGAAGCCATCGACGGTAAGCACGTCGCTGATATTGCCCTCGTCGGCCGGCGCATCACCGTGAGCTGGCGCGATGCATGGAACGCCATTCGCGCCGCCGTCGAGGACGTGCAGCCGCAAGCGCTGCTCTGCCTCGGTGTCGCGTCCGATTCGTTCGTTCGGCTCGAAGTGCTGGCCAAGAACGCCTCGCGTTCTCAACTCGACGTCCACGACGAACCGCCGCCACTGGGACCACTGTTGCGGATCGTCGAGGGAGCGCCGCCCGCCTACTGGACGACGCTGCCGGTCGAATGGCTCCGCGAACGGCTGCATCAGGAACAACCGGCCGTCGCCCCGGAACTCTGGCCGGACGCCGGCTGGTATCTGTGCAATCACGTCTTCTTTCACGTCATGCACTTCCTCGAAGGCCAAGTGCCTCATCGCGGCTTCATCCACGTTCCGCGTTATCCGCGCGGCGACGAAACGGGCTGGCCGTCGCGGGCTGCGGTGCTGGACGCCGGCGTATTCCTCGTCGAGGAGTTGGCCCGCTGGCTCGCTTTGAACTGAACAAGCTTCTTCCCCTCAGCCTCTTCTCCGGTTATGCTGCCCTTCATGACGTCAGGCACACTCCAGAGGTCCTCTCATGCTCAGTTCGATTCCCGATTGGCTCAAGACTCGGAACGGCGATCTGAAGCCGAGCAAGGACGGCCATAGCTGGATGGTCTACTTCGCCAGTCAGCCGCAATACATGCTCGAACCCCTGCCCGCCAAGGGGAAGTTCGCCTGCCGGGTCATTCAGACCGTCAACGGCAAGCGTCTCGACAAGGGCGCCGTCTGGGACACCTGTGAGGCCGCCCTGCAAGGCGGACTCGGAGAACTGCGTGAAGCCCTGGGATGGTAGTAGGTATGCACGTT
>JBBRIK010001023.1:0-3075 GCA_038221045.1 Gemmatales bacterium | reverse complement strand
TGCCGAATTCGCCAGAATTCGGGTTCTGGGTGGCTTTGTAGCGACCCGAATTCTGGCAAATTCGGCTACACTCCAGACAATACAGCGCTGTAATGCTAAGTCCCTACAGAACTTGAGGGTGAGTGACGGGATTTGAACCCGCGACGTCCTGAGCCACAGAAGGAAAGCAAAACGCCAACGCCAGCACGCAGAACCCTTACCTGACAACACTTTACATCAACCCTCCCTCTCTTGCAAGCCAATTCATACCGTTGCGAGGAAATGCGGAGAATTGCGGTATTTCGTGGGTCGGGCCGGTAGGAATCCGGTAACTACCGGGATGGGTTTCGAGCCTTGCTGGAAGGGGGTTTCGAGATGGGTCGGGGAGCGGGAACCCGGTAGTCCTGCGAGGGGCCTTCCTGCTGGCACTAGCGTTGCGCGAGCGAACGTGAACGGAGGCAATGCCGCGTTCAGGGCTTGACCGGCCGCGCGCCCCTCACTTCAATCCGGTGAACCTCGTCGAACAACGGAACCCCCCCAACGACTATAGCAGGGAAGAGCCTCGTCTTGACGACCCCCCCACGGTCAGCGTCTGGCCTGCCGTCAGTTTGCCGGGGTCAAGGCCGCGAGGAAAGCGGACGGACGGCGAAGCGTCTGCCTTGTCCTCGGCGTCAACCAGCGTCTCGCCGTCGATGTCCTCGGGGAAGCTGTCCACGATGAAGGAGACGCGGACGGGCTGGCCGTTGAGGCGTTGGGCCTCGGCGAAGGTGAGCTTGCCCAGGTCGAGCGTCTGGACGCGATGGTCAGCCGGCGCGCGGGTTCCATCCAGTTCGGCCTGTGCCTCGGAAACCCTCTCGGCCATCTTGGCAACCTGCTCCGTTGCCACGGCGGTCTGCTCCGCTGCCACTGCTTTTGCCTCTTCCTCTCCTGCCTCGGCTTCGATGAGCTTCGGCCAGTAATAGCCGCCCACGAGACCCGCGCCCAGCAGCAGGCCCAGGCCGACGCCCCAGCCGAACCCAGCCCAGCGGTCATTCCCCATTGCGTCTCCCTTCCGGCCTCACGTTTGCACGCTCTAACCACTGATCGCTTAGCCGTCGCCTACCGAGAGGACACTCACCAGTGACGCCGTACAAGTACGCCGGGCCGTTTGCCGCAGATACGAAGATGCTCAGTAATCATCGTGAAGCCGAACTGGTGAGACTGCTGCGAACCGATAGAGGGCTGCTCGTCCTGAGCTCCATCTACAAAGCCTCTCAGGGAATCCAGCCAGGGATCGGAGGGCCAGCCGGCACGTTCGGCCGCGAGATGGTCGCCTCGATCATCGATCACGAATACGGGAAGAGTTGACCCCTTCCCCCGCCGGACGTGTCGCCGGCCTCCCACGCGGGAGGCCGATCGAAGCGGTTCAGTTGCCGTTGCCGTGCATCTGGCGTTGACGGTACAGAGATGCCGCTTCGCTGTCGTCCCAGCAGAACAGGTGCCGAAGGTTGGAGTCTTCTCGGCTCGCCAGTTCGACAAACACCTTCTCATATCCGTCGAGTAGCGCCTGGTACTCGTCCTCGGCGAGGACGAGTACCCCGTTGTTCTCGCGTTCGATGTTCTCCAGGGCCTCGCTCTGCTCCTCTGTAATCTCCATCGACTGAGTGATGCCACTTCGCCGCCGCACAACCGACACAGGCAGTTGAACCCGTGTTCCGCGAGGTCCGGCCAGAGTTAATGTTCTGTTCATCTCGATCCCCTTCGTGTGTTGTTGATCTTCGGTGTCCCGAAACAATCGAAGTATTTCGATTGTTTCTCACTCGCCCTTCGCCTTCCTGCCGCGTCGCTTCCCCTGACTGCCCTTGCTGGCCTTCTTCTCCTTCTCCGGCTCAGCAGCCGGCTTGTCGTCGGATCGCTCGTCCTGCGCCGCGGCGGGGGCCTTCGCGGGCCGGCCTCTGGGACGTGGCACCGGCGAGATATCCTCGGCGTCGGAGGCCGGTTCATCAGAAGGTGTCGGCGGCCGGCCGCGCAGGCGCGTCGGTTGCGACAGATCTGGTTCCTTATTGAACTCCTCGCAACTCACTCCGAAGACACCCGCCAGGGCAAGGACTGTCTCCCAGGCTGGACGCCGTATGCCGGCCTCGAGTTTCACAATTGCATCAGGAGTCAAGCCGGCGCGTCCGGCCAGTTCCTTCAAGGACAGTCCCGCTTCCGCCCGCATCTGCTTCAATCGCGCACCGAACCATTCTGCACCACTCATACGCACCTCGCTTGATGGTACTCTACACAACAAAATCAACAAAATCAAGACAGACGTCTTGACTTCTAATGAATACAGTTGTATTGTTTAAGTAACGGCAAACGAAGTGGGCCGATGGGTGCGACTAACACCCATCGGCCCGAGACCCGCGAACTTCTTGGAGAACGCGAATCATGAGCAAGTCTACGACCGCCAGCAAACCCCGTCAACGCAACCCGCTTCCCGCCGTCCACGGCAGCGCCCGTCTTCTTCAGCCGGTCGGCGGCGTCGGGCCGGTCGAGAACAACGCCGGCGAAATTCGCATCGGCGACAAGGACTACTTCGTCAAGGTCCACGCGACGGGCTTCACGCTCCACGGCTACGACCAGAAGCGTCGGGAGACGACGAACTACGACCTGCCCTCTGACCTGTCCTCGTGCGAGTGCAAGGATTTCCTGACCCGCGCCGATCTCCGCGAAGACCACTGCTGCAAGCACATGAAAGGGCTTCTCGCTCTCATCGCTGCCGGTAAACTCTCCGCCCCCGTCTGCCATGCCGTCCACACCGACGATGAGGCGGACACGCTGGCCGACGCATGGGTCGATGCCGAGGCGGCCTGAGACGTCGCACACGGGCCACGGACGGCCCCCTCTTTCCCACACCTTCACCTGCCCCCGGAGACGATCGGAATGGAAACCCTCTTGCTTCTCGCGTCCCTTGCCTGTGGCCTGCTCATCCTCGCGCCAGCCACGGCGGACGTGCTGAAGACCCGACGCGAACGCAGCCGCTAACCCGCACACCATCGCCCCGGAGATGCTTCCCATGACGACTGACCTGAACATCGCCCCCGCCCCCGCCGCTGTCCCCGAGTGCAAGCC
>JBBRIK010001022.1:0-3083 GCA_038221045.1 Gemmatales bacterium | reverse complement strand
GGCGTCATACACGTCGATCAGCGTCTTGAGTAGAGGACGCAGCAGATCGTCGGGCGCTGGCTGCGGCGCGACGGGACGCGGCGTTCGCTGCAACTCCTCGACCGCCTCGGAGAGCGTCTCCAGCGTCGCGGCGTTCTGTTCCGTCTGAGCGCGGACGGCCCGCGTTTGCAGCGTGACTTCCTGACGGACGGCGATCATCTGACCGAGGAGAGTATGCAGATCGGGAGGCGGCGCGGCCGGTGGGCTGGCGGATTCGGGACGCTGCTGGGCAAGGTCACTGAGCCAGACGCGAAAGTCGCCGAGCAGTCGTTCGATGGACTCCGGCGTCAGGGAGTTTGCATGGTCTTCAGAAGGGTGGTCAGGGACAGCCGGCGGCGCGGACTCCGACATGTCAACTCCTCGATAATCGCGTCGAGGCTCTCGGATTTGCCGGCCTCGAACAGACGGTGACGCAGACGGGTGTCGAGGTCCTTGAGCTGCTCGTAAGCGGCGCGGACCTCGGCGAACTTCTGGGGATGATGCTCCGGCTGATACTGGCGCACCAGTTCCAGGTAGCGACGGCGAATCGCCTCGTCGTCGCTGTCCGCGGGCAGTCCCAGGATGGCGTAGGCGTCAAGCATGAAGGACCCTCGGAGATTCTGCTACCACCCGTCATCGAAATCCTCGTCTTCCTCGGAGAACGGACCGAAGCCGTCGAAGGAGTCGAAGAACCGCGAGAAGCCACCTCGATAGGGATTCATGGCTTCGATCATGGCGGCATGCGTATGAATGCGGTCGAGCAAGCCATCGCGGCGCGGGCCGTGGGGCAGCTTTTCGGCCCGTTGGCGAGCGAAATCCAGGAGCCGGCTGACACTGTAATGATGATAGACCCCCTCGCCGCGGTTGATTTCGAGTTCGGCTTCCAGCAGCCAGAACATCGGATTTTCCTTGAACGTTTTCTGACCCAGCGTGAGGTAATTCTGCGAGAGGCGATAGGCGTCCAGCGACAGGAGCGACTGGCACACCCTCTCCATCTGCTCCTCGGTGAAGGCGCACTTGATCGCCTTCTTGAGATAATCGATGACCTTCTTCTCGTGGGTCTTCTGGCCGTGATAGTCGATGCCGGCGTTGCGATGACTGGCGACCGTATCGGCAAGAAGGGCGGCTGCGAGCGGCTCGGGCGGCTGTTTGAGTCCTTCGCCGAATGCCTTGTCGAACCGCTTCTTGAAAGCGGGCGCGAGCTTCAGCCGAATCGCCTCGACGACCATGCTAAAGTTGAGGCTCAACTCGCTGCCAGCGATGCCCTGCGCTTCCTTCACCAATTCCTCGCCGCGAGCGGCGGCGCCGGCCTTGAACTCGCAGGCCGCCCATTTGCAGAGGATCGCCGCCCGGCCCAGGACCTCTTGTTCCAGGGAGGCCTGGTACTCGCCCCGGGCCGCATCGTACTCTCCGCTCTCGGCCAGCGAACGGGCATGGAAAAGGTGCGCGGTGGAGACCCGGCTGCGCAAGCTCCGGTCGAGCGGGTTGCTCTTGAGGGCCTGCTCGAACAGTTTCACGGCCTCGGCCGAGTGCTTCTGACTCAACAGCAACGTGCCGAGTTCGTTGAGCATCTCGAAGTTATCGGGCTGGCGTTTGAGCAGGTCGCGGCCCACCTGGATCGCTTTCGCCTCCTTGTTCTGCTCCTTGAGATAGTGGAACAGCACCAGATACGGCTCCGCCTGGTCGGGCGCCAGGGAGATGCTGGCGCGATAGCACTCCTCCGGCCCCGGCTTGAGCGGCTCTGGCCGGTCCGGATGATTGCGCAGGAACGGAGGCAGTTTCTTCAACTGCTCGCCGTGCGGGATCGAGGTGGCGTTGTGGCCCATGTGCTGCCAGATCAACGCCCGCGCCCGCTTCCCGGTCTCGCCGGGCCAGACGTTGGGATGGGCGGCGATCTCCTTCAGATACTCCTGCCAGTGTGTGTGCGCGTCCTCCAGGGCGTGGCTTCGCTCCCAGGCGAGCGCTTGCATGCGATGGAAGTTGCGGTCGTCGGAGGCACTGCCGAAAATCCGCTGATAACGAGGCACGTCTTCCGGCTGGCCCTGCGTCAGCGTCGCCCAGTAGAAGACGTTCGCCAGCCTCGGCACGAGTTGCGGCGCCTCGCGCAGGAGGACTTGCCGGGCGTGGTCGGCCTGACGAAAGACGGGAGCCAGGTTGCGAACGCCCCCCAGCCCGGTGCGCAACTCGTTCAGGAGTCGGACCGCTTCGCTGGATTGCAGCAAATTCGCATGGCGGCGCAGCATGGCCTGGACTTCGGGCGGCTGTGCGGTCTGATACTCCTTGTCGAGGACGAAACGCAGAGGAGCAGCGAGGCGAAACGGCAGACGCTCCGGCTTGAGACGCTGCCAGTTCTCCACGGCGCGTGCGTCGTCGTTCTGGTGATAGGCTTGCAGGCCGCGCAGAAACACCTTCCATTCCAGGAACGGCGAGCGCAGCCCGATCGGCTGCAAGGTGTCGCGCATCGCCTCATCCTGGCCTCCCTCGAGCTGGCGAAAGGCCAGCAGGATGCGGTCGAAATCGGCATGGAGCGCCGGAGGCAGCAAGGAGCGGCCCGACTGCTCCTTCTGCACGGCGGCGTCGGCGGCCTGCGCCAGAAAGCGATCCTGGAGTGCCGGGTCCGCTTTCTCGCCGAGCAAAATCATCGCTTGCGGAACCTCTCCGCAGGCGGCCAACTCGCTGGCGATCTCTGCGAACCAGGCAGGCTGAGCGCCCGGCGTCTGAAGCATACTCTGAAGCACATTGACAGCGTCGCGCGTGCGGGCTTCTCGGCGCAACTGCCTGGCCCGCCCGAGTGCGATCGTGTGCAGCAACTTGCGATGCTCCGGCGTCGGTTCGCTCTTGTAGAGCTGGCGCGTCAGTTCGAGGGCGTGCTGAAAGCGTCCCTCGCCAGCCGCCATGTCGATACGAGTGCGCAATGGCCCGGAGCCGGAATGCTGATGTTTGTGCTTCTTCGACACGAGGAATCCCCGCCCTCTTCTGGATGCTATTGGGCATTATACTTGAGACAGGTTCGTTTGACACATGGGTTAGCCGCGACGCGGAGTCTTCGGAGCGGAGCGTGTGGC
>JBBRIK010001021.1:0-3093 GCA_038221045.1 Gemmatales bacterium | reverse complement strand
CGGGACGCGCATCTTCACCTTCGGCGTCGGCGACGACGTCAACGCCTCGCTGCTCGATCGTCTGGCGGAGATGACGCGCTCGGCCTCGACGTATGTCCGGCCCGAGGAGGACATCGAAGTAAAGGCGTCGAACCTGTTCGCCAAGATCAGCCATCCAGTTATGACCGAATTGAAGGTGGGCGCGAGTGCCGGGATCACTCTGTCGCAGATGTATCCGAGGCAGTTGCCCGACCTGTTCCACGGCGGGCAGTTGGTCGTATGCGGTAAGTACAAGGGGCATGGCCATGCTGCCCTGACGCTGACCGGCAAGGTCGATGGCGTGAGCAAGGAAATGGTCTACGACGTCGAGTTCCCTGAGAAGACGGGAGACGACCGGGCGTTCGTCGAGGGCCTGTGGGCGCGGCGCAAGGTCGGCTCTCTGCTGGACGAGATTCGCAACAACGGCCAGCAGAAGGAGTTGATTGACGAGGTGGTGAAACTGGCGAAAAAGCACGGCATCACGACGCCGTACAGCAGCTATCTCGTCGTGCCGGACACGGTTGCCTCGAACACTCCTGTCTCGCCTTCGTTGCCCTCCGCGCCGCCCATTCTACTCCGGGGTACGGCTTCGGCCGCACCGGCTGATGTGCTGAACACGACAGTGTCCCCGCCAGATGGCCGACCCTTTGTCGCGCCCGCGACCAGCCCCTATGGTCCGGGAAGATTCAATTACGCTCCAGTGTTCACGGCGCCGGCGATGCAGTGGGGCAGTCCTTCTGGTGTACCTGCTCCAACCGCGACGCCTGGTTGTGCAGGCGGGTCCGGCGGCGCGCCCGGCAGCGTGCTGCGAATCTTCGAGCGCGGAGGAACGACCTCGGTGGCTCCGGCTTCTGTGCCCCCTTCCAGCGTGCCGGTTGTCACTCCAGTGACATCGACGGAGGCGCTACCGCAAACCGGCAAGGAGGGCGTTGAACTGGCACTTGTCCTCGATGGGCTGCGGAACGAAGAGCAACTAAAGGAGTGCAAGACGGCGCAGGCGTGCGGCAAGACCTGCCGTGAGATCGGCGGCGCCTGGGTCGATGAGACCTACAAGCCGGACATGAAGATCGTCCGCGTCAAGGCGATGAGCGATGCGTATTTCCGCTTGCTGGCGAAGCATCCCGAACTGAAGGACGTTCTCCGTCTCGGCAATCGACTCGTGTGGGTGACGCCGAGCGGGGTCGCCCTGGTCATCGATGCGGCCGGCGGCGTCCAGTTGAGCGACAAGGAGATCGACTCCCTGTTCGCGAAGAAGTGACCTGTCTTGCCGCTTGCGGCGTAGCGCTCGTCCCGCTACGCCGCAAGCGGCGGATCAATCGGTCTTGTTTTTTCGCCCTCGTGGTCATACTCTTGGGACCTTCGCGCCGGGGTGCACGATGCGCCCGGCTTACGATTCCTGGACCTCGAGCAAGGACGCTCCTATGGCCCGGAATGGCCTTCCTCTCGTTTTCTGCGTGCTGCTCACCGGCCCCGTGCTAGGAGCAGACGACAAAATAACCAACACCCTCGCGGTGCAGGCCGCTCTCAAACAGGGACGCGACCACCTGCTCCACAGCGACTACCAGGCCGCCGTACATGTCCTGGAGGGGCAGATCACGCGCATCGACGCCAACCCCGTCTACCTGGCGACGTTGCGCGACGCCTATCGCGGCCTGATCAAGACGCTCAAACTCGCCGGCAAGGACGACGACGCCAGCACCTACATCCGCCGGCTTCAGATCCTCGATCCTGGCTCCGCGCTCGACTACGGCGGCGCGGTCGCCACGACGCCGAAGCCGCCCGCGCCGAAGAAGCCCCTTGTGGCTCGCGCCAAGTTCGACGAGGCGCCTGCCCCTCGTCCCGTCGCGCCGGCAGCCGATCCCTTCAGCGACAAGAACCATCGCCGCTATCACGAGGTCAGCGCGCTGCTCGAACAGGCCGATCAGCTCTTCAAGGCCGAGAAGTACACTCAGGCCGGTGCGCTGTACGCTCGCGTCAACGAGACGCTCCCGGACGCCATGCACGAGGCGAGCGAACGCTGGGCGTACTGCCAGCTCTATGAGGTCGTCGAACGACTGAATCGAGACAGGCCGGTCGCGGCGGAGGAGTGGGCCGGACTCGAGCAGCAGGTCCGCCGCGCCATGAGCATGACGACCAAACTGCAATCGTTCGGCAACAAGCTTCTGGTCACGATCAACAAGAGGCGGGAAGGCGGGACCGTCGCCCAGGTTCCCGTGGAGGCGAAGCCGGCCATTGACGCTCCCGCCATTGAGGTGAAGCACACGAAGACGGCCGGGGCGCGCTATGCCGTGGCCGAGTCGGCGAACTTCCGCATCTTCCACGATGGCGATACGGGCCAGGCCGAGCGCGTGGCGAAGACGGCCGAGACGGCGCGCGCCGCCGCTCAGAAGAAGTGGTTCGGCCGGGTCGGCGAGGAATGGACGCCGAAGTGCGACATCTATCTGCACGCGACGGCCGACGTCTACAGCCGTGAGACCGGCCAGTCCGGCAACACGCCCGGCCACGCCAATCTCGCGACGCAGGGCGAACGGGTCGTCCTGCGCCAACTGCACCTGCGCCTCGACAATCCGACGATGCTGGCGCAAACGCTGCCGCACGAGACGACGCACGTCGTTCTCGCCGGCCAGTTCGGGCCGAAGCCGATCCCGCGCTGGGCCGACGAGGGCATGGCCGTCCTGGGCGAGCCGCGTGCCGAGATCAATCGTCACCTGCGGAATTTGCCCGCTCATCGCGAGGCGATGCAATTGTTCAAGGTGAACGAGCTGCTGGCGAAGTCGGACTGGCCGGACGCTCAGCGCGTGGGTGCCTTCTACGCCCAGAGTGTGTCGCTGGTGGATTATCTGTGTGGGTTGCGCGATCAGCAGACGTTCGCCAAGTTCCTCAAGGAGGGACTGACGAGTGGAATGGATGCCGCTCTGAAGAAGCATTACGGCATTGAGGGCGTTCGCGATCTGGAGACGCGCTGGACGGGGCAGGCGTTCAAGGGCGAGGGCTATGCCCAGCGTGGAGAGTGATGGATCGTTGAGTGTTAACGGTTAGCCGCGACGCGGAGTCCTCGAAGCGGAGCGCGTGCCC